>NZ_JBSGZI010000045.1:0-55003 GCF_053610945.1 Streptomyces sp. NPDC054849 | reverse complement strand
CCGCCGGCCTCGGCGCCGATGCGGCCGCTTGCCCCATGCGCGAGGTGTGAAATCCGCTCGGACCGGTTATCCGAGGGGGGATACCTTCACACTTCGGGACAAAGGGGCAGACGTGGCGCATCCCATCCAGGAGACCCGCTCCCGCGTCGGGCTGCAGGTGAACGGCCGGTCGTACGAACTCGACGTGGACCACCGCGTCACGCTCCTTGACCTGCTGCGGGAGCACCTCGGCCTGACCGGCGCCAAGAAGGGCTGCGATCACGGCCAGTGCGGCGCCTGCACCGTCCTGGTCGACGGGCGGCGGGTCAACAGCTGCCTGCTGCTCGCCGTCGCCCACGACGGCGCACGCGTCACCACCGTGGAGGGACTGGGCGACGACACGCGGGGGCCGCATCCCTTGCAGGAGGCCTTCCTGGAACGCGACGCCTTCCAGTGCGGCTACTGCACACCCGGCCAGCTCTGCTCCGCCGCCGGCCTGCTCGCCGAGGCCGCCGCCGACCCCGAGACCGCGGACCTCAGCCGCGCCGGGATCGCCGAGGCGATGAGCGGCAACCTGTGCCGCTGCGGTGCGTACCCCCGCATCGTGGACGCCGTACGGGACGTGGCCGCGGCGTCGCAGTCCGCCGCTCCGGCGAAGGCGCCGGGCGAGGGACGGGGGGTCGCGTGAAGCCGTTCGCGTACGTACGCGCCACCAGCCTCCCGGAGGCCATCGCCGCCCACGGCGGGCGGCCCGGCTCCCGCTACCTCGGCGGCGGCACCAACCTCGTGGACCTCATGAAGCTCGGGGTCGAGGCCCCCGACACCCTCGTCGACGTCACCGGCCTGCCCCTCGGCTCCGTCGAGGACAGCGCGGACGGCGGCCTGCGCATCGGCGCCGGAGTCAGGGGCGCCGACCTCGCCGTCCACCCGCTCGTCCGCACCCGCTACCCCGCGCTGTCCCAGGCCCTCCTGGCCGGCGCGTCGGCCCAGCTGCGCAATGTCGCCACCACCGGCGGCAACCTGCTCCAGCGCACCCGCTGCCCCTACTTCCAGGACGTGGCCAAACCCTGCAACAAGCGCGAGCCCGGCACCGGCTGCGGCGCCCGCGACGGCGTCCACCGCGACCACGCCGTCCTCGGGCACTCCGCGCAGTGCATCGCCACCCACCCGTCGGACATGGCCGTGGCGCTCGCGGCGCTCGACGCGGCCGTCGAGCTCCGCGGCCCGGACGGCGCCCGTACCGTAGCCGCGACCGCGTTCCACCGGCTGCCGGGCGACCACCCCGAACTGGACACCGTCGTGGAGCCCGGCGAGATCGTCACGGCGGTCACGCTCCCGGCGGTGCGCGCCGGACTGCCCTCGCGGTACCGCAAGGCCCGGGACCGCGCCTCGTACGCGTTCGCGCTCGCCTCCGTCGCCGCCGTGCTCGACATCTCCGAGGGACGCGTCCGCCATGTCGCGCTCGCCTTCGGCGGCCTCGCGCACCGGCCCTGGCGTGCGAGCGTCGCCGAGGAACGGCTGCTGGGCGCCGTACCCACCGAGAGTGCCGTACGGGAGGCCGTCGAGGCCGAACTCGACCGAGCGGAGCCGCTGCGCGACAACGCCTTCAAGGTCCCGCTCGCCCGCAATCTGGCCTGCGACGTCCTGAACTCCCTCGCCCGCGGCGCCCGCTCCTGAGCGCCCGCCTCCGCCCGACCCCTACTCGCCCTACTCGCCGCACCGCACTCGACCCAACCGACTCGACCCGACCCACTCGCCCGACCCCGTCCCGTCCCGGATCGCGAGGACCCGTCATGGACTCCATCCCCGCCCTGCAGGCACCCGCCCTCGGCAGCCCCGCCATCCGCCGCGAGGGCCGGGAGAAGCTCGCCGGCAAGGCCCGTTACGCCGCCGAGCACGCTCCGCCGGACCGGGCGTACGCCTGGCCGGTGCCGGCCACCGTGGCCCGCGGACGCGTCACCGCCGTCGACACCGCCGCCGCCCTCGCGCTGCCCGGCGTCCTCGCCGTCCTCACCCCCTTCGACGCGCCCCGCCTCGGCCCCGCCGACGACCCCACCCTCCGCGTGCTCCAGGATCCCGACGTGCCCCACCGCGGTTGGTACGTGGCGCTGGCCGTCGCCGAGACACCGGAGGCCGCCCGGGAGGCGGCCTCCGCCGTCGGCGTCACCTACGAGACCGAGCCCCACGACGCCGTCCTGCACGCAGACCATCCGGACGCCTACACCCCGGAGCGGGTCAACGGCGGCTACCCCGCCCACCGCGAGAACGGCGACGCGGCCGCCGCGTTCGCCGCCGCGCCGGTCCGTGTGGACTGCGTGTACGCCGTACCCCCGCTGCACAACCACCCCATGGAGCCGCACGCCGCCACCGCCCACTGGGAGCCCGGCACCCTCACCGGAACCGACACGGACACCGACACCGACACCGACACCGGTCCCACCACCGAGCCCGGGACCCTCACCGTGTACGACTCCAGTCAAGGTTCCGGACTCGTCCGCTCCACCCTGGCCTCCCTCTTCGGTCTGCCCGAGGACCGCGTCACGGTGGTGTCCGAACACGTCGGCGGCGCCTTCGGATGCAAGGGCACCCCCCGCCCCCACGTCGTCCTGGCCGTGATGGCCGCGCGGCACACCGGCCGTCCCGTCACCCTCGCGCTGCCCCGGCGCCACCTCGCGGCCGTCGTCGGCCACCGCGCGCCCACCGTGCACCGCGTGCGCCTGGGCGCCCGTACGGACGGCACGCTCACCGCCCTCGCCCACGAGGTCACCACCCACACCTCCCGCGTCCGCGAGTTCGTCGAACAGGCCGCCGTCCCCGCCCGCGTCATGTACGCCGCGCCCGCCCTCCTCACCACCCACCGCGTCGTCCCCCTCGACGTGCCCACGCCCTCCTGGATGCGAGCGCCCGGCGAGAGCCCCGGCATGTACGCCCTGGAATCGGCCATGGACGAGCTGGCCGAGGCCCTCGGCATCGACCCGGTCGAGCTGCGCATCCGCAACGAGCCGGACGCCGAACCCGACAGCGGCCGGCCGTTCAGCAGCCGCCACCTGGTGGAATGCCTGCGGGAGGGGGCCGCCCGGTTCGGCTGGTCCGCACAGCGCACACCTCGCCGGGACGGCCCGCTGCTGATCGGCACCGGCGTGGCCGCCGCCACCTACCCGGTGTACATCGCCCCGTCCGCGGCGCGGGCGCACGCCTTCCCCGACGGCACGTACCTCGTCCGGACCAATGCCACCGACCTCGGCACCGGCGCCCGCACCGTCCTCGCGCAGATCGCCGCCGACGCGCTACGGGTCCCCCTGGACCGGGTGACGGTCGAGATCGGGCACTCCGCGCTGCCGCAGGGCTCGGTCGCGGGGGGCTCGGCGGGCACCGCCTCCTGGGGCTGGGCCGTCCACGACGCCTGCACGAGCCTCCTCGACCTCCTCGCCCGCCGCACCGGCCCGCTCCCGGAGGCCGGGGTGTCCGTCCCCGCCGACACGACGCCCTCCGCCAAGCAGAAGTCCCCGTACGCGCGGCACGCGTTCGGCGCCCACTTCGCACAGGTGCAGGCCGACACCGTCACCGGCGAGGTCCGGGTCCGGCGGCTCCTGGGCGTCTTCGCGGCCGGCCACATCCTCAACCCGCTCACCGCCCGCTCGCAGCTCGTCGGCGGCATGGTCATGGGACTGGGCATGGCCCTCACCGAACACAGCACCGTGGACCCCGCCTTCGGGGACTTCGTCGAAAGCGACCTCGCCTCCTATCACGTCCCCGCCCACGCCGACGTGCCCGACATCGAGGTGCACTGGCTGGACGAGCACGACAAGCACCTCAACCCGATGGGCAGCAAGGGCATCGGCGAGATCGGCATCGTCGGAACGGCGGCGGCCATCGGCAACGCCTTCCACCACGCGAGCGGGCGCCGCATCCGCGAGCTCCCCCTCACGCCGGACCGCGTCCTGGCGGCCCTCGGTGGCGGGTGAGGGCGAAGCGGAGGGTCGCGGACCGGAAGCGGGGGGCGGCCGGCGGTTCTCACGGGTGCATGAGCGAAAGGGTGGCCATGGTCCATGTACTGGGCAGCAGAATTCTGCTGCGCCCCACCGATCCCGAGCGCTCACGCGCCTTCTACGGCGACATTTTGGGGCTCGCCGTCTACCGCGAGTTCGGCACCGGTCCCGAGCGCGGCACGGTCTACTTCCTCGGCGGCGGCTTCCTGGAGGTGTCGGGGCGCGCCGATGCGCCGCCCGCACCGGGGATGCGCCTGTGGCTCCAGGTCGCCGACGTGCAGGCGGCGTACGAGGAACTGCGCGGCCGGGGTGCGGACGTACTGCGGCCTCCGCTGCGCGAGCCCTGGGGCCTGATCGAGATGTGGATCGCCGACCCGGACGGCGTGCACATCGCCGTCGTGGAGGTGCCGGCCGACCATCCGCTGCGCTTCCGCCCCTGAGCCGCGCCACGCGGGCCGTCGAGGGGCAGGGCCGCGGGCGTGCACGGCCGCGGGTGTGCAGGGGAAACGGAACATGCCGCCGTTGGGCCGCATACGGTCGCGGCGGCCGGGGTCGGGTGATCCACTGGTGGGCATGGACGCGCGTGCGGAGCATCCCCGGCGGGGCGGAGGATGAGCGGCGCACGGCGCGGCCCGGCGCGATGGCTCTACCCCGAAGGACATCCCCACGCCCAGCTGGGACCGCTGCTCTTGGTGCTGACCTTCGTCAGCGGCCTGGTGGACGCGGCGAGTTTCCTCGGGCTCGGGCAGGTGTTCGTGGCCAACATGACCGGAAACGTGGTCTTCCTCGGCTTCGCCCTGGCAGGTGCCGGGGAGGCGTCGGCGCCCGCGTCCGCTACCGCCCTGGCCGCGTTCCTGGGCGGCGCCCTGGCCGGTGGGCGGTGGCGCCGGGCCGCCGAGCCGGCCCGGCTGTTCGCACCGCTGCCGGCCGTTCAGGCAGGACTGGTCGGGGTGGCACTGGCGGCCGTGGGGTGGGACCTCGGGCGGTATGCCGTCCTCGTGCCGCTGGCGGCCGGGATGGGGCTGCAGAACGCGGTGGTGCACCGGCTCGGCGTACCGGATCTGACCACCACCGTGACGACGCGGACCCTGACGGGGCTGGCCGCCGACCCCTGGCGGCCGGCCGCGGGGCGGCGGGGCCTGTCGGTGGCGACCCTCGCCTGCGGGGCACTCGCGGGCGGTCTGCTGCACGCCGGTCCCGGGCCGGGGTGGGCGCTGGTGGTCGTACTGGTGCTGCTTGCGGCCGTCGCGGTGGCGGCCGCGAAGGCCGGCCTGGCCGGCCGAACCACCTGACCACCTGACCCCATGACCACCTCTCAGATCCTCCCGGCGATGCGGTGTCGCGGGCCGACCCGGCCACGCAGTGAGGACGTGGGGTGTATCCGCGACGCCGCCGGGCAGGCGCGCCGTGACAGCAAGGACGCGATGAAGGGAGCCGTGCTCTCATGACCGAGAACGTCTGGGCCTACCGCCTCACCCTTGGGCACATCGAGGACGTGGACCTGTCCGGCTACAAGGTGGAGGCGATCGACGGCAGCATCGGAAAGGTCGACAAGCACTCCCACGAGGCCGGATCCGCCTATCTCGTGGTCGACACCGGCCCGTGGATCTTCGGCAGGGAGGTCCTCCTCCCGGCAGGCACCGTCACCGGCATCGACGTGGACGACAGGAAGATCCACGTCGAGCTGACGAAGGACCAGATCAAGGGCGCTCCCGCCTTCGTACGGGACGAGCATCTCCAGGACCGGGACTACTGGCAGCAGCTCGGCGGCTATTACGGCATCCGCCCACTCATGTGACGACCGTCTTCCGCCCTGCCGCCCGGCCGGGCCGCCCACTCCCCGTCCCCCAGTCGGACCCCGGTGCCGCGTGGTGCGTCTCGTCATCGAGGCTCATGCGGCACGTTGGTACGCGGCCCGTCCGCTGCGGGCCACGCGACAGCGGGATGTGGAGGTACGCAGTGGGCGATGACCAAGAGGATCGTTACGAGCTGGTGTTCGACAGGGGTGCGGGGGCGGAGGGCATGGACATCGTCGTCGTCACGCGCACCACGCAGACCGGTCCGGGCGGTCACCCCGTCTACGCCGACGACACCGGGATCATCCGCGCCGAGATCAGCGACCAGGGCGAGCTCCGGATGCTGCCCTCAGGGGGCCAGCAGGCCCTGACGCACCCCGTTCGCGCCCGCCGCGCCGGACAGGGCGACCAGTTCGGCTGAGGCCCGAAGCGCCCGCCCCGCCGCAGAGCCCCGCCCGCTGGAGTGACGTGACATCATGAGGTCGTGACATCATGAGGTCGTGCGCGTACTGATCGTGACCGCTGGTTCCTGGGGTGACGTCGCCCCCTACACCGGGTTGGGAGCGCGGCTGCGTGCCGCGGGGCATGAGGTGACGATCGCGACGCACAGCCGCTTCCAGGGCGCGGTGACGGCCCACGGGCTCGGCTTCCGTCCCCTGCCCGTGGACCCGCGCGAGCAATTGGCTTCCGCGGCCGGCCAGGGACTGGCCAGAGCGGTCAGCCCGCCCGTGGCCATGGCCCGCTTGGTGCGCATGGCCCGCACGTTCATGCCCCGGCTCACAGAGGGCGTCGTGGACGCCGTACGGCAGGGCGCCGACGTGCTGCTGAGCTCCACGCTCACCGATCCCATGTGCGCGGCGCTCGGCGAGGCGTCGGGACTGCCCAGCATCGGTGTCTACCTGCAGCCGATCGAACCGACCGGGGCCTTCCCGCCCCTCGTCACCGGGACCCGGTCGTTCGGCCCGTACGGGAACAGGCTGGCCGCGCAGGCCCTGTGGGCCGCCACCGACCGGCTCTTCGCCCCGGCGGTGGGCGGGCTGCGGCGTGAACTGGGCCTTCCATCGCAGAGGTTCGGCGGCCCGCTCGGCCTGCCGCGCGGGCGCACCGTCCTGCACGGGTTCAGCCCGACGGTCGTCCGCCGCCCCGCGGACTGGCCCGGGAGCCACGAGGTCTCCGGGTACTGGTGGCCCGCGGCGCCGCCCGGCTGGCGGCCCGCGCCGCGGCTGCTGGACTTCCTCGCCGCGGGGCCGCCACCCGTGTTCGTCGGCTTCGGCAGCTTCGTCGCCGAAGATGCGGAACGGCTGAGCGCGCTCGTCGCCGAAGCCCTGCGACGGGCCGGGGTGCGCGGCATCGTCCAGGCGGGATGGTCCGGCCTGCACGCCGAGGGCGACGAGCTGCTCACCGTCCAAGAGGTGCCCCACGCCTGGCTGTTTCCGCGTACGGCCGCCGTGATCCACCACGCGGGCGCCGGCACCACCGCGGCCGGTCTGCGCGCCGGGGTCCCGGCGGTCCCGGTCCCGGTCCAGCTGGACCAGCACTTCTGGGCAGGCCGCCTCAACGCTCTGGGCGTCTGCGGCCCACCGCTTCGCTACCAACGGCTGACCGCGCCCCGGCTGGCCGCCGCGATCGTCGCGGCGACCCGGACCCCCGCCTTCGCCGCCCGCGCCCGCCACCTCGCGGCCGTCCTCGCCCGGGAGGACGGCGCGGCGCGGGTCCTCACCGCCCTGGAGCGGCTCGGCTGAGACCCGTGCGCCGTCAGCCGAGCTGGTAGTCGAACCAGATCCGGTGCGTTCCATCGGTGTCGATCGCGATGCCTCCGGCGCCGGAGATCCCGGCCAGGTCCCCGGTGCCGCTCGTGGGAACGATGGTGAAGAACTCGGCGGTGCGGTCGCTGCCGGACGTCGTCGCCGAGTGCACGAAGTTGAAGGCGCCGTCCCGGCCGTGCAGCGAGCCTTCGAAGGACTCCATGGCCACGTAGGTGCCGACGCCGGTCGTCTGGTCGAACGCGGCGGTGAACAGGGTCGCCGCGCGGCCGGCCACCTCGCCCTCGAAGTGCTTCTCCATCGTCGCGACACCCACCGGGAGCCCTGTGGACACGGCCGGCTCAGGCTGCAGCCCGGCAGGGACGAACGCTGTGACGGTGAACGTTCCGGTAGCTCTCATGGGGCGACCGTACCGACCCGGTCCGACAACGCGCGGCGCCGTGCGGCGGACGCGGGAGTGCCGGGGCGCCCGCCCGGCCAGGGCGCGGTCACAGGACGGCACTCGCCACGGGGAGAGGTTCACCCGCCGTCCGTCGCGCATCCCGCCCCGATCACGCACCGTTCGGCGCCCCCTCCTCGCCGCCGCGGGGCCCTATCCTCCTGGCATGGAGGCACTGGCCTTACGGCTGTCGGGACTGGATTCGTACGTCGACGGCGCGATCCGCATCGTCGCGTTCTACGACACGCTGATGCGGCGACGGGTGGATCTCCCGGCGCTCGCCCGGTCGTCGGCGGGACTGGCCGGATGCGTGGCCGGAGTCCGGCTCCACGGCGCGGGACGGGTGATCCGCGTCTCGCCCGACGGCAAGCAGGCCCCCGACCCTCCCCAACCCGCCTCCGTCGCAGCTCCGATCACGCTCGACGAGGAGGAGATCGGCACGGTGTGGCTGGAACGCCCCGGCCCCCCGAACGCGCTCGACGAGGTGCTCCTCGATCGGCTCGCCATCGCCGCCGCGTCCGTCGCCGAACGGTACGGGCCGACCCGTACCACCATGGCCGACCCGGCCCTCGTCGAACTGGTGATCAGCGCCGACAGTGACGAGGCGGCCAGAGCGCGTGCGCTGCGGCTCCTCGGGTTCGCCGCCGGCCTGCCGGTCCGCGTCGTGGCCGTACGGTCGCAGCTGCCGCTCGATCAGGTCGGCGGCCTGGTCTGCCCGGGCCACCCGGTGAAGGCGGCACCGCTCGCCGACGTGGGCGTCATCCTGGCCACCGCCACCGCCACCGCCATCGATCCGGCCCGGTTCCCCCCGGGCGTCCTCGCGGGCATCGGCGCCGCGCAGCGCCCCGACCGGTCCTGGCGGGAAGCCCGCACCGCCCTCCGCTTCGCCACCCCCCGACGGCCGGTCGTCCCGTACGACGAGCTGGGGGCGTTGGCGTTGCTCGCCCACGTGCCCGAGGGCGCCGCGCGGGACAACGCCGACGTGGCGGCGATCGCCCGGATCGCCGAGAGCCCGGCGGATCTGGAGACGCTGGACGCGTACTGCGCCACCGGCTCCCTGCGCCGGGCCGCCGACCTGCTCCACCTGCACCACAGCAGCGTCGCCCGCCGGCTCGAACAGATCGGGAAGACCCTGGGCGTCGACGTCACCGGTCCCACCGGCCTGATGCGGGCCGGACTCGCCCTCACCGCATGGCGGCTGCTCGATGGCTGAGAAGGATCCGCGCCGGCCCCCCGGCATGCCCGAGCCGCGCCCGCACGACGCTGACCTGCGCGTGAACGGCCCATGAGTGCGGGGCCCGTGTAGTACCGCCGCAGCACGGCGGGTTACCGTGTCCCTTCATACGAGGGGGAACAGTGATGTCGCACTACACGGGGCCGGGACCGTACCCGGGGCAGCCCAATCCGCAGTGGGGAGGCGGCTGGACGCAGCCGCCCGCGCCGCAGCCGGGCGTCATACCCCTCCAGCCGCTCTCCGTCGGCGAGATACTCGGCGGCGCCTTCTCATCTTTCCGCCGGTACGCGAAGCCCCTGATCGGGATCATGCTCCTCATCCAGGGCATCGGGTTCCTGGTGGTGGCCATCGCGATCGGCGTCACCGCCGCCGCCGTACAGGACCGGTTCTCCGCAGTCTTCGACCTGGCACCGGGGCAGAGCCCCGCCGGCGACGACGTGCTGGCCCTGTTCCTGGCCTTCATACCGGCCGTCGTGCTCATGCTGGTCGCGATGACACTGGGCGCGGCGATGATCAGCGCCCTGTGTGCCGCGGTGATGCAGGAGGCCGTGGTCGGCCGCCCCACCACCTTCGGCGCGATGTGGCGCCGCTGCCGGTCCCGGCTGCCGTCGGTGCTCGGCGTCCTTCTGCTCACCTGGCTGATCGTGGGCGGGCCGATGCTCCTCCTGTACGCGATCTGCATCCCGCTGATCATCATGTCGGCGGCGGTCGATGCCGGCCCGGAGATCACTCTGACCGCGCTGTTCCTGGGCCTGTTCCTCTGCATGCCCCTGGCCGTCTGGCTCCTCACCCGGTTCAGCCTCGCGTCCGCCGTCGCCGTGTGCGAGGAGCTGGGCCCCGTCGCGTCCCTGCGGCGTTCCTCGCAGCTGGTCAGCGGTGGCTGGTGGCGCGTGTTCGGCATCTCGCTGCTCGGATACCTCGTGGCGGGGGCCGTGGGCTACGCGATCCAGATGCCGTTCAGCCTGGTCGGCATGTTCGCGCTCTTCCCCGCTATGGCGGATGCGGGCGAGGGCGGCACGGATCCGAGCAGCATGATCTCCGGATTCGTCATCTACGCGATCGTCTCGCTGATCGGCGGTTTCGTCGCCGCCCTGTTCCAGTACAGCTACCCGCAGTTGCTCGTGACCCTCCTCTACGTCGACCAGCGGATGCGCAAGGAGAACCTGGCGGCGGCACTGATCGCCACCTCCGCTTCCGCCCCCGCCCCCGCCCCGGCCGCGGCCTCGGCACCCGCCCCGGCACCCGACGAGATGTGAAGCGGCACCTTCCTCGACGCGGCCCCTCCTCGGGTCGGTGACCGACACGGGCGGCTCCCCCCAGGGGAGTCGCCCGTCGGCACGTACGGTCCCGCTCCGGCGTCCTCGCGGGGACGGCGGCCCGGCCACCGCACGTCTCCGTTGCCCTGTGCGGCACTTCAGTAAGGTGATCAAGGCTCGGTACGAGCCCCTCGCCGACGACCTCCGCCTCGGGAACGCAAGGAATACGCATGATCCAGACATCGGAAGACGTGGCCCTCCCGCAGCCGTTCGGCGCGTCGTTCACGGACGACCCGCACGCCGTCTACGCGGAACTGCGCGCCGCGGGGCCGGTGCACCGGGTGGCGCTGCCGGACGGTTCCCCGGTGTGGCTGGTGACTCGCGAGAGGGACGTGCGCGAGGGCCTGTCCGACCAGCGCCTCTCGGTCGACAAGAGGCATTCGTCCACGGGTTTCAGCGGCTTCTCACTGCCGCCGGCGCTCGACCGCAACCTGCTGAACATCGATCCGGACGACCACCTGCGCCTGCGCCGCCTGGTGGCCAAGGGGTTCACCGCCCGCCGCGTCGACCTGCTGCGGGCCGAGATCGGCACGGCCGTCGACGCCCTGGTCACGCAGCTCGGCGACCAGATCGGGCGCAACGGCGAGGCCGACCTCGTGGCCGCGTTCGCCAAGCCCCTGCCGCTACGGGTCATCGGCGCTCTGCTCGACGTCCCGGCCGGCGACCAGGAACGGTTCTCCGCCTGGATCTCGACCATGCTCAGTCCCCGTTCCCGCGAGGGGCTCTCCCAGGCCATCGGTGACATCCACGGCTTCCTCACCGACCTCGTGGCGCTGCGGCGCGCCGCGCCCGGCGACGACGTGCTGTCGGGCCTGATCGCGGCGCGCGACGAGGAGGACCGGCTCACCGAGGACGAGCTCGTCTCCCTCGCCTTCCTGATCCTGGGAGCCGGCAGCGAGAACGTCCAGCACGTCATCAGCGCCGGCATCCTCACTCTTCTCGAACACCCCGACCAGTTGGCCGAACTGCGGGCCCGGCCCGCGCGCATGGCGGACGCGGTCGAGGAACTCCTGCGGTACACCAGCCCCAACCAGACGGCGATCCGCCGCTTCCCGACCGAACCGGTCGAGATCGGCGGCGTACGGATACCGGCCGGGGACACCGTCCTGTTCAGCCTGGCCTCCGCGCACCGGGACCCGGCCCGCTACCCGGACCCGGACCGCTTCGACATCGACCGCGCCGACAAGGCCCACCTCGCCCTCGGACACGGCATGCACTACTGCCTCGGCGCACCACTGGCCCGGCTCCAGCTCACCTTGGCCCTGGGCGCGCTCATCGACCGTCTCCCCCGCCTCGCGCTCGCCCGCCCGGCGGACCAACTGCACTGGAACGGCACCTTCCGATTCCGCGCGCTGCGCGAACTGCCGGTCACCAGCACCCCCTTGCGCGCATAACCGCTACACATCCGCGCACTTCTGGTGCAGTCTTGAGGCGAATCCGGCCGAGCCGACCGAAGGGCCTGTGACATGGATCAGCTTCCTCCCCACCCCGACACCGAGCGGTACTCGGTGACCATGTGCCCTCCCGCCGTGACCGTGGTCTCCGAGCTCACCGCCGCGTCGGGAGTCAGCAAGTCCGACGTGATCAACCGCGCGGTCCTGCTGCTCGGTTCATCGAGAGCGAGCGCGCCAAGGGGCACGACCTGATGATCCGCGACACCGACGGGGCCCTGGAACGCATCCACATCATCTGAACCGCCTCAGCGGGCAGGCGCCGTCGAGCGGGCGTAGCGGTCCGCGAGGCGGCGGAGATGGGCGACCAGTTCCGCGGGCCCGGTGACCTCGAAGTCGAAGTCGAGCAGGCCCAGGTGCACGGCGAGGGTCTGCACCGTATCGGCGCCGGTGACCAGGACGCAGGTCTCGGCGTCGAGCGCCTCGACCGTCCCGACCGCGGGGTTGATCCGCTCGGCCACCGCCGCCGCCGGAGCGTGTACGGTCACCCGCGCGTAGTGGCGCCAGGCCGCGCCCGACACCCGCTGGGAGACGTACGACGCGGCGTCGCCGCCGGGCGGTTCGCGCGGGGTGAACCGCGGTCCGGTCGGAGTTCGGGGCTGGATCCGGTCGATCCTGAAGGTCCGCCAGTCCTCACGCTCGACGTCCCACGCCACCAGGTACCAGCGCTGCCCCCAGTTCACCGCACGATACGGCTCCACCACACGGCGGGTGGGCGATCCGGCGTGGTCCAGGTAGTCGAAGCGCAGTCGTTCCCGGTCACGGCAGGCCGAGACCAGGGCGGTCAGCACGTCCGCCGACACGGCCGGGGCCGGGCGGTCGGCCGATACGGCCACGGTGTACGCCTGCAGGGTCCGCACCCGGCGGCGCAGTCGCGAGGGCAGTACCTGCTCCAGCTTGGCCAGCGCCTGCAGCGAGGTCTCCTCGGCACCGGGGACCGCGCCCTGCGTCGCAGCGGTGCGCAGGGCGACCGTCACCGCGACGGCCTCCTCGTCGTCGAGCAGCAGCGGGGGCATCGCGGCGCCGGCGCCCATACGGTAGCCGCCGGTGGCTCCGCGCGTGGCGTCCACCGGATAACCGAGCTCGCGCAGCCGGTCGATGTCGTTGCGAACGGTGCGGCCGCTCACCCCCAGACGCTCGGCCAGTTCGGATCCGGGCCAGGCCCGGGGGGTCTGCAAGAGGGAGAGCAGGCGCAGCAGCCGTGCGGAGGTGTCCAGCATGAGGTCCAGCCTGTTCCGCCAATAGGAAAGAATTGTGCCTATATGGAGAATACTGTCGTACCCATGGAGAGCAGCAGCACCACCGACGCCCGGATCCACCCCTTCCGCATCGACGTCCCGCAGGGCGAGCTCGACGACCTGCGCGACCGGCTGGCACGCACCCGCTGGGGCAGCGAGACCCCCGGCACCGGCTGGAGCCGGGGCGTGCCCACCGCCTACCTGAAGGACCTGGCCGCGTACTGGGCCGACGGCTTCGACTGGCGCAAGGCGGAGGCGGAGCTCAATGAGTTCCCCCAGTTCACGACCGAGATCGACGGCCAGAACATCCACTTCCTCCACGTCCGTTCGCAGAACCCGGCGGCCGTCCCCCTGCTCCTGCTGCACGACTGGCCCTGCTCGTTCGTGCAGTTCGTCGAGGTCGTCCGGCCCCTGGCGCAGGACTTCCACGTCATCGTGACCTCCACGCCCGGCACCGGCTTCTCCGGTCCGCTGGGCGAGGCCGGCTGGAACACCGGCCGCATCGCGGGCGCGTTCGTCGAGCTGATGGACCGGCTCGGGTACGGCTCCTACGGCGTCCAGGGAACGGGCGGCGGCGCCTGGATCGCCGCCGAGATGGGCCGCCGGGCCCCGGACCGGGTCACCGGCGTCCACGTCAACGGGCTGATCACCTTCCCCTCCGGCGACCCCGCCGAGTTCGACGGACTGACCCCGTCCGAGCAGGAACGGCTGGCCCGGCTGGAGGAGTTCCAGCAGGACAAGATGGGCTTCAACGCCATCCAGTCCACCCGCCCGCAGACCCTCGCCTATGGCCTCCACGACTCGCCGGTCGGTCAACTCGCCTGGATCGTCGAGAAGTTCAAGGAGTGGACGGACCCGGCCGCCGAGCTCCCCGAGGACGCCGTGGGCCGGGACCGCCTGCTGGCCAACGTCAGCGTCTACTGGTTCAGCGGCACGGCCGGCTCCTCGGCGAACCTCTACTACGAGTCGGGCCACGACCCGAGCGCCTGGGCCCCGAAGCCGCGCGGCACCGTCCCCACCGGCGTGGTCGTCGCCCTGCACACCGACATCGCCATCCGTCGCTTCGCCGAGCGGGACCACAACGTCACCCACTGGATTGAGTTGGAGCGCGGCGGCAACTTCCTCTCACTGGAGCAGCCCGAGGCGTTCGTCACCGACGTCCGCGCCTTCTTCGGCACGCTGGGCGGCTGATCGGCAAGACACGCTCGGGGGGCGGGCGACCGGAGTGTCGGCGCCCGCTGCGCGGTCCTACGACGGTGCAGGAGCAGGGGAAAGCCGTTCACCGGCCTCCGTCTCGTGCGGTGGTTCGCCTAGCTGCTCGCGCAGGTAGTTCCAGACGACGGCGACGAGTGCGGCCGCCGGTACGGCCAACAGGCTGCCCACGACGCCGGCCAGGCTGCCGCCCAGGGTGACCGCCAGCAGGACCACCGCAGCGTGGAGACCGAGACTGCGGCTCTGGATCATGGGCTGGAACACGTTTCCCTCGAGCTGCTGCACCGCGACGATGATGGCCAGCACGATCAGCGCGTCCGTCAGGCCGTTCGACACCAGCGCGATGAGCACCGCCACCAGGCCGGCGAAAAGGGCTCCCACGATCGGCACGAATGCGGAGACGAAGGTCAGAACTGCCAGCGGCAGCACCAGCGGTACTCCTACGATCCACAGGCCCAGGCCGATGAACACGGCGTCGAGGAGGCCGACGAAGGCCTGGGACCGGACGAACGAGCCCAGGGTCTGCCAGCTGCGCGCGGCCACGACCGGGATGTCGGTGGCGAGCCGGCCGGGGAGCTGACGGGTCAGCCACGGCAGGAAGCGGGGGCCGTCCTTCAGGAAGAAGAACATCAGGAAGAGCGCCAGGATGGCGGTCACCAGACCGTTGAAGACGGTGCTCACCCCCGTGACGACGGTGGAGACCGCGCTGCCGACGCTGTTCTGGAGTCGGGCGATCGCGGCGTCGAAGGCGCCGGTGAGCTGGTCGTCACCGATGTTCAGCGGCGGCCCGGCCGCCCACTCGCGCAGTCGCTGGATGCCCTCGGACACGCCGTCGACCAGTTCGCCCGACTGGGAGGCCACGGGCACGGCGATCAGCGCCACGATGCCCGCGGCCACCAGCAGGAACAGCACGGTCACCACGGAGGCGGCCAGAGCCGGCCGCCACCCCCGGCGGCGCAGGAATGCGGCCAGGGGCCAGGTCAGAGTGGTGAGGAACAGGGCGACTATGAGGGGCCAGACGACCGACCACATCCGGCCCAGCACCCACAGCGACGCCGCCGCCATGACCAGGACCACCAGCACCTCGGCGGAAACCCGTGCCGACGTACGGAGTGCGGCAGCCGCCTTCGCGGAGCTCAATATGACAGACATGGCGTCACCCTATTCACTCTCCGTTCGCATCGGGGCGGGGTCGCCGACCGTCAGGATCGTGTCCGGCCGCGCATCGCCCATCCGCCGGATGGCCGCCGGGTTTCTGACGGGCACTCGGACCTTCGACACGGACCCCCCGCGCCGCAGTACCTCTACAGGTGTAGAGTGCGGCTCGTCTGGACCTCTACAGATGTAGAGGCGGATGTGATCCAGCCCCGAAGGAGTCACAGTGAGCGCGTCCACCCCCTCTGTTCTCAGGCGTAAGCCCGAGCCGTTGCGGCCCTTCAAGGTGGGGGTCGGCGGTTTCGCGCTGCTGGGTACGGCCCACCTGGCCCTGACCGGCGCCGCGGCCTGGGCCGACCCGACCCCGCAGCAGGAAGCCACCTCAGCGGCCATGCGGGCAACGAAGACGAACCTGCTGGGCCTGGAACGCAGCACCCTCGACGTCGTCAACGGCATGAGCTCCGTCGTGGCCCTGTTCGTCATCTCCTGCGCTCTCCTCGCCCTGCTCGCCGCCCGGCACTCCCCGGCCCTGGTCGAGCGACGCACCGCCTTCGGCTGGACACTCCTCGCCACCTCTCTCGTCGGCCTGGTGATATCCGCCTTCTTCCTGCCCCTGCCGCCGATCGCCGTCCTCACCGTCACCAGCTGCGCCTTCGCCCTGTCCCTGCGCCGGGCGGTTTCCTGAACCGGGCCCGGGGCGGCGCCCGGCGAGAGGGCGCGGGCGGGTCGGGGCGCAGGGGACGGCGGCGCTGATCTCTTCGGTGCTGTCGCGCGACGTCGTCACCCGTTCCACGCGTCTCTGCTTCTGCACGGGCGGGACATGCGCGCGACCTTCCGGTGCGAAGGCGGACCAGAGGGCCCCGTCTGTGGCCGGTGGCAGGGTTCGCGGCCCGCGCCGCGTGCCGCCGTGTCGCTCGGAGTCCGGGCCTCGACGGGCGGTTTACTGCATCCGTCGGCCTGTTCGGAACGGAAGAGGGACGGTGGGCGCGCAGAGTGGGAGGCCGGGGTTGAGCTGGGACACCGATGTGACCGTGGTGGGTGCCGGGGCCGCCGGGCTGTCGCTGGCGGTCGAGCTCGCCAAGCCGCTCCCCGGGGGAAGGCCGGCGCCGCGCGTGATCGTCGTCGAGGCCCCGCCGGGGCCTCTGCGGTCGCCCGCCCGGACCTGGTGCTACTGGGAGACGGGCGCCGGGCCGTACGACGGGCTCCTGACAGCGAGTTGGGACCGGCTGCGCGTCTACGCTCCGGACGGCGCGGTGATCGATCGGCCGCTGGGTCCTCTGCGGTACAAGATGCTGAGGTCGGACCGGTTCGAGGCGGCCATGACGGTGCGGCTCGACGCCTACGGGGTCGACGTGCGACGGGCGACGGTGGAGTCGGCGCACGACGCCGGCGGAGCCGCATGGGTCCGCGGCCGCGACGCGTCGGGGGCGCCGTCCGTGCTCCGGTCGGGGCTGGTCTTCGATTCGCGGCCTCCGCGGCAGCTGCCCGCCGCCCGGACCACGCTGCTCCAGCACTTCAGGGGATGGTTCGTGCGCACGCCCGAGCCGGCCTTCGATCCTGACGCGGCGACCCTGATGGACTTCCGCCTCCCCCAGCCGTCCCGTGGGCTCGCCTTCGGTTACGTCCTGCCGGTCAGCCGGTACGAAGCACTGGTCGAGTACACGGAGTTCTCCCGCGCCGCCCTGGACGACGCGGCCTACGAGCGTGCCCTGCGCCACTATTGCGGGTCGGTCCTCGGCCTCGGCGACTACACCGTCCGGGGGCGTGAGCAGGGAGTGATCCCGATGAGCGACGGCCGCTTCCCCCGCCGCGCGGGGCGCCGGGTCTTCTTCATCGGAGCCGCGGGCGGGGCGACCCGGCCGTCGACGGGCTACACCTTCGCGGCGATCCAGCGCCAGAGCCGCCACCTCGCCGGCGCGGTGCGGGCGGGCCGCTCCCCCGCCCGGGTGCCGGCCGTGCACGGGCGCCGGGCCCGGGCGATGGATGCGGTGCTGCTGCGCGCGCTGGACACCGGGCGGGTCGCCGGCGGGCCCTTCTTCGCCCACCTCTTCTCCTCCGTGCCGGCCGAGAAGGTCCTGCGGTTCCTGGACGGCGCGACCTCGCCGCTGGAAGACCTCGGCATCGGTCTGCGCACACCCGTGGTTCCCATGCTGCGGTCGCTGCTGGAACTGCCGTTGCTTCCCCGATCCGCCCCGGCCGCGGGGCCGGGACCCCGCTGAAAGGCTGTCATGTCACTGCTGCGCGACGACGCCCTGTCGGTTGCCTTCGACCGTGCCGCGGCACGCTACGACCTGATGGTCGCGGCGAGTCCCGGCTACCACGGGCACCTGCGCCGGTCGGCCCGCCGGCTGGGTCTGCCGCACAAGGGCCGCGGCGCCCGCGTCCTGGACCTGGGCTGCGGTACCGGCGCCTCGACGGCCGCGCTGCTGTCGGTCGCGGGACGGGCCGACATCACCGGGGTGGACGCCTCGGCAGGCATGTTGGAGCGGGCCGCGGACAAGAGGTGGCCTCCCGGGGTGCGCTTCGTCAAGGCGTCGGCCGACCGGCTCGGCGCGGCCGGTGTCGAGGGGCCCTTCGACGCCGTCTTCGCCGCCTACCTCTTCCGCAACGTGCCCGATCCCGATCGCACGCTGGCCGCCGTGCGTGCCGTGATGGCTCCGGGCGCAAGGATCGCCGTCCACGAGTACGCGCTCAGCGGGAAGCCGTTGCACCGGGCGCTGTGGACGGCGGTGTGCCGGTCGGTGATCATGCCGATGGGCCGGGCCGGCGGGGATGCGGGGCTGTACGAGCACCTGTGGCGCAGCGTGCTCCGCTTCGACACGGCGGAGAAGTTCGCCGCGCGGATGCGCGGTGCCGGTTTCACGGACGTACGGGTCCTGCCGCTGCCGGGGTGGCAGACGGGAATCACCCACACCTTCGTCGGGCGGGTCGCCGCGTGAGTGGGTCCTACCCCGGCCGGGACCGGCGGGCCCGGCGCATCGACGGCCGGCGCGGACGGGAGCGGGTCGAGGGGGACGGTCCGCGGGTGGCGGTGGTCGGCGGGGGCATCGCCGGTCTGTCCGCGGCGACCGTGCTCGCCGAGCGGGGTGTGCGCGTCACGCTGTACGAGCGGGACGCGCAGCTCGGTGGCCGGCTGGCGGGCTGGCGGACGCGACTGGCGGACGGCTCGGAGGTGACGATGAGCCGGGGCTTCCACGCGTTCTTCCGGCAGTACTACAACCTGCGGGCGCTGCTGCGCCGTACCGATCCGGGGCTGAACGGTCTGACCGGGCTGGCGGACTATCCGCTGCGCCATCGCAGCGGCGGGCAGGACAGCTTCGCGCGCGTGCCGCGCACGCCGCCGCTCAGCGCCCTCGGTTTCGTCGCGCAGAGCCCGTCCTTCGGCTGGCGGGATCTGGGACGGATGAATCCGCGGGCCGCCCTGCCCCTTCTGGACGTCGGCGTTCCGGGGGTGTACGAGTCGCTGGACGGGGTGAGCGCCACCGAGTTCCTGGCCGGGATCCGCTTCCCGGAGGCGGCGCACCACCTGGCGTTCGAGGTGTTCTCGCGCAGCTTCTTCGCCGATCCGGCGACGTTGTCGGCGGCGGAACTGGTGCTGATGTTCCACATCTACTTCCTCGGTTCCAGCGAGGGACTGCTCTTCGACGTGCCGCGCGAACCGTTCCCGCAGGCCCTGTGGGAGCCGCTGGCCAGGTACCTGGGCGGCCTCGGCGTGGACGTCCGCACGGGCACGGCGGTGCGGGAGGTGGGCCCCGTCGGCGAGGACCGGGTCGAGGTCGTCGCGGGAGCGGCGGGCGAGCGGTACGACGGGGTGGTGCTGGCCCTGGACACCGGAGGACTGCGGGGGGTGGTGAGCGCCTCACCGGAGTTGGTGGACCCGGCGTGGCGGGCCCGGATCGGCGGGCTGCGGACGGCGCCGGCGTTTCTGGTGACGCGGCTGTGGCTGTCGCGCGCGGTGGCGGGCGACCGGCACGGCTTCCTCGGCACCAGCGGCTTCGGCGGCCTCGACAACGTCAGCGTCCTGGACCGGTGGGAGGGCGAGGCGCACCGTTGGGCGTTGCGGACCGGCGGTTCGGTGGTGGAGCTTCACGCGTATGCCGTCGAACCGGCGGAGCGCCGCCCGGAGGTGGAGGAGCGGCTGGCGCGCCGGTTGCGTGAGGTGTACCCGGAGACGGCGCGCGCCGAGATCGTTGACGTCCGGCACGAGTGGCGCGAGGACTGCCCCCTGTTCACGGTCGGCGGCTACCGTGACCGGCCCGGTGTGCGCACGGGTGACGCCCGGGTCGTGGTCGCCGGTGACCTGGTGCGTACGGGTCTGCCGGTCGCGCTGATGGAACGGGCGGCCACCAGCGGGTTCCTGGCGGCGAACGCCCTTCTGGAGCGGTGGGGTGTACGGGGCGAGACGCTGTGGACGGTGCCGGACGGGGGTCGTTCTGCCGCGGGCCGGGCGCTGGCGAGCCTCGGGCGGCGGCCGGCCGGCGTGCGCTGACGGCTGTCCCGCCGTGACGGCCGGGGTGCGGTGAAGGCCCTCGTGCAGAGACGGCCGGCGTGCAGTGACGGCTGTCCTGTCCTGCAGTGACGCCCCGGCGCGGCAGGCGCGGGTCGCGCATGCCGCTCGGGTCACCCGGGGAAGTGTCCGGTGCTACGTCGGTCCCAGCGGCGCTCCGCGTAGGCGAAGTCGTCCTGCCACAGGCGACCCGACGCGCGCCGCATGAGGGGGCGCAGCAGCGGGGCCGCGGTGCGGGCGAGGGTGAAGCCGGTTCGGGACGAGGTGGCGATGACCGCTTCGGTGAGGAGGGTGCGGGGGCGGCCGTCGCGGCCGCATCCCAGCGGAGTGGCGTGGGTCTCCACGACGGAACCCTCACCTTCGCCCGCGGTGATGCGCATGACGACGGTGCGGGGTCCGGGGGCGGTGAACGCGGCGGTGACCGGCACGACCATCCGCCGGGCCACTTTGAAGGAGACGCGCACGGTGAGGACGTCGCTCTCGGCGCCGTCGTCGAGGACGGTGAGATCGACGAAGGAGTACGGGTGGAGCCAGGCACCGTGCCAGGGGTCGAGGCGGTTGGCGACGATGTCCTCGGGCTCGCAGACGGCGGTACCGGTGTAGACGGCGGTCAGGGAGAGGGCGGCCGGCGGACGGGTGGGCACGGGCGGGGTGTCGAGGGGTTCCTCGCCCCCGTGTTCGTCCAGACGTACCCAGGCGAGGACGCCGTCGTCATGAGAGGGGTACGGGGTCCAGCCGGCGAAGGGCGTCCCGTTGAGGGCGAGTCCGTGCCAGGAACAGATCAGGGTGCCGCAGCGGACCGGGGCCCGGTCCAGCGGGGCGCCGAGGTGCGGGCAGGCGCCGGGGCCCGCGACGAGGGCGCCGTCGGTGCCGCGCCAGGCCACGATCTCCGTGCCTTCGACGGTGCGCCCGTAGCCGGCGTCCGGACGGACGGCTGCGCTCGGGCCCAGGACGTACCAGTTGCCGGCGGGCCGGGCCTGCGCCCGTTTGAGGGCGGTGTCGATGAGCCGGGGTGATGCGTCCCGCCAGGTCGGTCGCTGCCGGTGCCAGGCCACCGGATCGCGCCGCAGGCTGACCGGAAGACGACGGCGGCGGGGTGCTCTGGGGCTCATCGGGACGGCTCCTCAAGTACGGGGGCGGCGGGGGCCGTCAGGCGGACCGCCGCAATCCTTGCCAGTCCGGCCGCCGCGACGGCCGCCCGCCGGGCGAGGGAGACCGAGGAGCGGCGGTGGACGCTCGCGTACCCGTCGCGGGCGACCGCGTCGAGGATGTCCCCGTAGAGGACGAAGGCGGTGCGGACGCACGGCCGGGAGACGGGGGCGAGCATGTCCAGACCGGGTTCCGCCGCGGCGTAGAAGCGCCGGGTGAGGGCGGTGGCGGAACGCAGGGCGCGGGTGATGCGGGGGTCGTGGCGGCCGGTGCGTCTGCTCCAGCGCAACAGGTCCCGGTCCACGCCTTCGGCGGCGAGGAGATCGGCGGGCAGGTAGACGCGATCGCGGTCGAGGTCCTCGCCGACGTCGCGGATGAAATTGGTGAGCTGGAACGCCTCGCCGAGCGCGGCAGCGTACGGAGCGGCCTCGTCCCGGGACGTGGTGTGGCCCAGTACGGGGAGCATCTGGAGGCCGATGACGGCCGCGGAGCCGTGCATGTAGCCACGCAGCGCGTCCAGGGTGCCGTAGTCGGTGACGGTGAGGTCGCTGCGCATGGAGGTGAGGAAGTCGTCGAAGTGGCGGTGGGGGATGCGGTAGCGGCGCGCGGTGTGAGCCACGGCGGTGACGACGGGGTTGCGCGCGGGGGCGCCGGCGGGGTGGTGGGCTGAGTTGGAGGCGGGGTTGCGGGTGGGACTGCCGGCGGGGTGGTCGGCTGAGTTGGAGGCGGGGTTGTCGGCGGGGTTGTCGGCGGAGCTGCCCTCCATCGCCGTGCGGAGGTCGTTTGAGAGGGCGTGCAAACGGCCGGCACGTTCGCCGGGCGAGACGGGGGCGGTCAGGTCGTCGACGATGTCGTCGGCGAGCCGGGCGAAACCGTAGAGGGCGTGCACGGCGGGGCGGCGGGATGCGGGCAACAGCCGGGTGGCCAGGAAGTACGTCTTGCCGTGCCGGGCGTTCAGACGCCGGCAGCGGACGAAGGCCGCACGCAGGGCCGGGTCAATGATGGCGGCGGCGTCGAGTTCACGTCGCGTCATGCGGGGTCGCCTTTCGTCGCTGCGGGAGGACCTGCGGCGGTCCGGCGGCGGACACCGGGCAGTCCGGTGACGCGGGCTGCGGCGAGGCGGCCGGAGATCAGGACGGGCGGGACGCCGACGCCCGGGGTGGTGCCGCAGCCGGCGAGTACCACGTTTGCGGCCCCCCGTACGAGGTTGCGGGGGCGGAAGGGGCCGGTCTGGGGGAAGGTGTGGGCGACGGAGAAGGGGGTGCCCGCTGCGTGGCCCTGGGCTGCCCAGTCGCCGGGAGTGACAAGAACCTCGGTGTCGATGGAGTCCTCGAAGCCGGTCAGCCCGCGGCGCTCCAGCTCGCGCAGCAGGCTGTCCCGGTAGCGGGGTCCCAGATCGTTCCATGACGCGGCGGAGGGGCCGACGTCGGTGTTGGGGCAGGGCGCGAGCACGTAGTGGGTGTGCTTTCCGGGCGGGGCGAGGCTTGGGTCGGTGGCGGTGGGCCGGGTGATGAGAAGAGAGGGATCGCTCATCAGGCGGCCCGTGCGGGTGAGTTCGCGGAACGTCTGCTCCCAGGCCGCGCCGAAGGAGATCGTGTGGTGGGCCAGTTCGGGCCATGTGCGGTCGGTGCCGGCGTGCAGGACGACGGCCGACGGGGAGTGGCGCAGGGCGAGCGGGCGGCGCGGGCGGCCACCGAGCAGCCGGTACGCGAGGGGGAGGTCCGGGGTCAGGACGAGCGCGTCGCAGGGGATGCGCTGCCGGTCGGTGATGACCGCGGTGATCCTCTCACCGGTGCGCTCCAGGCGGGTGACGGTCTGCCCGAGCAGGAGGGTGGCGCCCGCGTCGGCGGCGGCCGCGGACAGGGCGGTGGGTACGGCGTGCATGCCGCCTTCGGGGAAGTAGACCCCGGCGACCGTGTCCATGTACGCGATGACGGCGTAGGCGGCGAGCGCGCGGGCCGGCGGAACGCCCGCGTAGAGGGCCTGGAAGGAGAAGACGCGCTGCAGCCGCTCGTCCGTGATGAACCGGCCGATCTTCGGCTGGAGGCGGCCGAAGCCGCCCAGTGCGGCGAGCCGGGCCAGGTCCGGGTGCAGGAGTGAGAGGGGCGAGTCGAAGTTGGCCTCGATGAAGCGCCGCGTCTGCGCTTGGTAGAGGTCGTGCAGCCACTGCCGCAGACGCCTGTATCCGGCCGCTTCCCGGCCGCCGGCGAAGCGTTCGACCTCCGCCTCCATGGCCTGGGCGCCGGTGTGGACGTCGAGGCTGCTGCCGTCGGCGAACCGGGCGTGGTAGGCGGGGTGGAGCGGTTTCAGGGTCACCCGGTCGGACATCTTCTGACCGACGGCGCCGAAGGCCTCTTCCAGCAGGTGCGGCATGGTGAGAACGGTGGGGCCGGTGTCGAAGCGGTGGCCGCCCCGCTCGATCAGGCCCGCCCGGCCGCCGGGGAGGGGGTCGCGTTCGACGAGGGTGACGCGGCGGTTCGCGCCGAGGAGGTGGAGGGTCGCGGAGAGCCCCGCGAGGCCGGCGCCGACGACCACCACGTGGTCGGTGCGCCCGGGGATCGTCCTCATCCAGCGTCTCCCTGGTGGCCGGCCGGTGCGGTGGTGGTCGTGGAGGCGGCGGTACCGGCGCTGGCGGCGCTGGCGGCGGCAGTCGACAGGTGCGGTGGTGACGCAACCTGTCGGAGCAGTTCGGCGAGGTGCTGGGCGGCAGGGCCGCGCATGCCCGCCGCGGCGAGGTGCTGCTCGGACGCGCGGACCAGACGTTCGATGCGCCGCTCGACCTGCGCCGGAGCTCCGGTGGACTGAAGGGCTGCGCGGACCGAGGACAGGGCGGCCCCGGACAGGTCGTCCCTCCCCCGGCAGTCCTGGAGCAGGTCGATGACGGAGGTGGCGCCGGTGGCCCGGGCCCGGGAGTGGGTCAGGGCCAGCAGGTACGTGGCCTTGCCGGAGCGGATGTCGTCCCCCGAGGGCTTGCCGGTCACCTCGGGGTCACCGAACACGCCGAGGAGGTCGTCGCGCAGTTGGAAGGCGATGCCGGCGCAGCGGCCGGCGGCGGTCAGGGCGCGCACGGTGGCGTGGTCGGCGCCCGCCAGCGCCGCGCCCAGGGCCAGGGGCCTTTCCACGGTGTAGCGGGCCGTCTTCAGGCAGACGATGCGGATGGCCTGGACTGCCGAACGGGAGGAGGTCGCCTGGCCGTGCAGGTCGAGGTACTGCCCGGCGACCATCTCCGTCCGCATCGCCCGCCAGATCCGCAGGATGTCCGTGCGCACGGGCGGGCCGAGGTCGACTCCGGCGACCAGGTCGTCGGCCCAGGACAGGGCCAGGTCTCCGGCGAGGACCGCGGCCGAGTGGGCGAACGACGACGGTCCGGGCGCCTGCGGGGGCGCACCCGCCGGGTACTGAAGCGCTATCTGCGCGTGGAACGAGAGGTTGCCACGGCGCACAGCCGACTGGTCCATGACGTCGTCATGGATGAGGGCGCAGGCCTGGATGAGTTCGAGGGCGGCGGCGACACGCAGGGCCGCCGGAACGTGGGGGTCGGACCCGCCACACGCCCGCAGGGCCCACCAGAGGAACCGCGGACGGATGCGTGAGCCGCTGCCGAGGATGAAAGCGGCAAGCCGGTCCGCGACGTCGGCGGCGAAGATGGCGTCGAGTGAGCGGCTGTATGCGACGAAATCGGCGCAGACACGTTCCAGTTCGCGGTTGACGGCGGCGGTCACGTCGGCGTCGACTGCGGCGGTGTGCGGGAAGGACTGTACGGTTTTCCGCTCGGAAGTCTTGACGAGATGGGGAGCATCCGACTTCGCGTGCATCTAGTCCTCCGTGTCGTGAAGTGCTGTGTGCCACCTGTTCGGCGTTAACCGGGCGGACGGATGCGCTCGGGCCGCGCGAGTCATTCGTCCCCCGCGCGGTGAGCGGCTCAGACACACCGGGACGGCCGATCGCCTCAATGGGTGCATCAGAGCGGGCCCGGGGCGGCGAGTCTCCCGGGCCCGGATCACAACGCGGCTTCTCCCGGCGGTACGGACGTGCCCCGCCGGTCTGCGCGGCGGGGCCGGAGGGGTGCCTACACCTCCGCGGCCGTCTTGCCTGTTCAGAGGGCCGGGCTGCCGCCCGTACCGCCGGTGCGGCGCCTCGGGGTCCGGTTACAGAGAACCGAGCTTCGCTACGACGTTCGGACGGGTCGGCGCTCGTGCGCTCGTGCGCTCGTGTCCCGGTGTCGGAAGCCGGCGTGCTGGTGACGCTCCGACGCGTTCTGCCCGTGTGCGCCCCCTTGCGGCCCCGGCCCGAGCCGCCGGGCCATGACTTCGCACGGGTCGGGTCCGGGGCCGGGCGGGCGTGCGGACGTGCCTGTGTGGGTGCGTGGGCGCGTGGGTGCGAGGCGTTACGCCGCCCCCGCTCGCTGCCCTCAGCGCCAGATCGTCTGCACGGAATCGAACTGGACCCAGGTGACCGGGTTTCCGGCGTTGCCGCCGTAGATGGTCACGGACCCGGCGGTGTTGACCTCGAAACGGCAGGCGTTGATGCCCTGGCTGTTGTTGCGCGGGGCGGTGGCGCGGACCAGGGCGGTGGGGCGAAGCCCGGCCGGCAGGGCGGCGATCTTCGTGTCGGCGGCGAGGTTGCAGGTCACCGAGCCGCGCGCCTGGAGGAAGACCGTACCGGCGATGGTGATCAGCCGGACCTGCGGAGTCGCTCCCGTCTGGGCGGTGACCCCCGGTTCGAGGAGCAGGTCGGTCCACGGCTGTGCCTCGATACCACCCGCAGCGACGGCGGGAGCGGCGGCCATCAGGTTCGTGGTGGCCAGCGTGGCGGGCAGGGCGAGCGCAGCGCCGAGGATACGGCGGCGGTTGTGGGACATGGGGGGTCGGTCTCCTTTGCCTTGGCGGCGGAAGGGTAGGCGAGGGGAAAGTCGGGAGAGTGCAAGCAGGGAGAGAACGAGTGGGACGAGCGGGACGAGGAGAACGAGGAGAACGAGCGGACGTCAACGCCAAACGACGCTGAAGTTGTCCAACTGGGCCCATGTGATGGGGTTCGTGGAACGCCCGCCGTAGAGCCAGAGCTCCCGGACGGATCCCGCCTCCGCCCGCGCGGTGCACACTCCGCCGCTGTTGTTACGCGGCACACTGCCCTGGGCGGCCATGCTCGGCGCCAGCGCGTCGGGCAGCGTACCGATCCGGGTGTCCGCCTCGAAGGTCCCCTGCACCCCGCCACTGAGCTGGAGCACCGTCGTCCCCCCGATACTGATGAGCCGCCCCTGCGGTGCCCGGCCGTCGGCGGTCACGCCGCTCGCCAGTGGGATCGGCTGCCAGTCGGCCAGCACCTTCACCCCGTCGGTCTCCGGTGCCCCGGACAGCGACAGAATGGTGCAGGTGCGCGGCCCGGGTTCCTCGCCGGCGAAGCCGAAGTGCACATGCTGCACCCCGTTCCGCACCGATACGGCCATCCCCTCGGGTTCACGCAGCTCCAGGCCGGGAGCGGCCGTGACGAACCGCTGGTCCAGGATGGCGCCGGTGGCCCAGTCCACGGCGGTCAGGTACGTGTTGCCGGGTGGCTTGACCTCGGCCGAGTAGCCCTGGCCGGCCAGCATGTACAGCACGCGGCCGAGAGAGGCGTACCCCTGGAAGACCCCCTTCGGGTCCGGCTGGGTGATCCGCGTCAGCGGCGTCCAGTCACCGGCCCTGGCCTTGTCCAGGTCGTAGGCCTCGAACATCATGCTGCCGCTCTTGAAGCGGACGATCACCCGGTTCGTCGTCGGGTCGATGGTGCAGGTCACGTTGGTGGCACCGGATACCGGCCGGTACGGCTGCGCGAGTTGGGAGGAACCGGAGTCGATGACCGCGCCGCTGCGGAACTCGAAGTGGGTGACGGCGGTGCCGTAGCCGTCCTTCTCCTCTTCCGGCACGTCGGTGCCCATGGGGATGGACGCCGTCTCCGTCCACAACCGCGAGACACCGTTGTGGTGCTCGACGCCCATGGACACGCCGTGGCCGAAGCCGCGCAGGTACATGTGCCCCGTGATGGCGCCCGCCGGGTTGATCCGGGTCACGGCCAGGTCGCCGGCGTAGGCCCGCTGCCTGCCGGTCTTGGGGGCGGACTCGCCCGGGAGGGTGAGACCGCCCTCGACGACCTGGAGGACGAAGATCTCGCCGGTGACGGGATCGATGCCGAAGGACTGCATCACCGTGGTGTTGTGCAGCCGCCGCCGGTGGAGCAGTTTGCCCACCGGACCTGATATGTCGATCTGTCCCTCGACGCTGATACTCAACTGCGCCTCCTGCCCGGTCCGCTTGCTCGTCTTGCTCGGCCGGCTCATCGCTGTCCTGACCGGGGCCAGTCTTGCATCCGAGGCCGGCGAGGGTGCGAGGGTGTCCGTGGTGTTCTCCAGGACCTCTGGCTCGGCGTTGCCGTGAGAGCAAGCGATTGACTTGGGGGGAACAACCGAACGACGCGATACTCATGGGGGTACGCAGCGAAGAGCCATCGGATGGCGGGGGGCCAGGGGTCGCCGAGGTGAACGGGTGCAGCATCTGCCTTGCCGACAACAGCAGTTGGAGAGCCGGGGTTCTACACTCTCCGGATGACCGGCGATCTTCTCCGTCTCACCATTCTGGGTAGTGCGACGCCCTATCCGAGCGTGGACAATCCGGACACGGCGCCGTGCGCCGCGCTCACGGGTCTGGCCGAGGGGTGCGACGTACTGCTGTGCGAGGCGGAGAGTGCACAACCGCCGACCGAGGGCGAACAGGTCCACCACACGCCCCGAAGACGCCGGTTACACGGCCGCCGCGGCCCGCGCCGGCCGGCTGATCGTGACCCATGTGGGCCGCTCCCTCACGCCGCAGGATGCGGTGGCACGTGCCTCGGCCCGGTTCTGCGGCCCCGTCGACTACGCCGCTCCGGGCGCCACCTTCTCGATCGGTTGAGCACCGTGTGAAGATCGGCAGTCTCTTCGTGCTGTTCGCGAGGCCGACGAGACGGTGAGGGGGCGCAGCCGGAGGCGGTCGGTGGTGATCGCTGTCGTCCAGTCCTTGGTGAGGGAGTCCGCCGTGTCCGGACTGCAGTTCGGAAGCTCGGGGCTCACGGTTCAGGCGACCGTCTCACGCCCCGACGGCGGGTGGCTCATCCGACGGCGTGTCCGTCGCGGACGAGGGGGGGCGGGCCGGTCCCGCTGCCTACCGTGGCCTGATGAACGCTCGTACAACCCTGCCGTCCACCGGGTACGGGATCCGGTGCGCGCGCCCGGCCGAATCGGGCGCGATCGCCGCGCTCCTGGCCCGCGCCTTCGCCGACGACCCGGTCATGCTGTGGATGATCCCCGACTCCTGCGGCCGTGAGCGCAAAATCGCCCGCTACTTCAGGCTGGCCCAGCGGCAGCAGCGGCCGCGCGCCGGCGCTGTACGGGTTGCCGCGACGAGCGGGGGACGGCTGCTGGCGGCCGCGCTGTGGTCGGGGCCCGGCCGGTGGAAGCCCTCCGCGGGGCAGGAGCTGGCCGCCATGCCGGGCTACGCGCGCGTCTTCGGCGTACGGGGGATGCCACGGGCCGCCGACGTCCAGAACTCCCTGCACGAGGCCCACCCGGACGAGCCGCACTGGTACCTGCCGACCCTGGGAACCGATCCGGCGAACCAGGGAGCGGGCGTCGGTTCAGCCCTCGTACGGGAGCAGCTGGCACACTGCGACCGGCTTGGGCAGGCCGCCTATCTGGAGACCGGCAAGGCGTCGAACGTCCCTTTCTACGAACGGTTCGGCTTCCGCGTCACGCACGAGATCCGGCTGCCGGACGAGGGGCCGACCCTCTGGTCCATGTGGCGCGATCCCAGCCCCGCCGCGAGGCAGTGACCAGGAGGTGCGGTGGTGCGGGTCCGCCATGGACCGGCGGGGCATGCTGTTCGTCGTCAGGAACGGGACGCGGGAGCGGAGTACGGCCGTGGTACGTGGAAGCAGGTGGCGGCGCCGACCGCTGGTCATCAGCGCGTTGATCGTGCTGGCCGCCGGACTGGTGCTCGGGCTCTACTGGTTCGAGCCCTGGAAGCTGTGGGTGGACCGCACGGTCGAGGAGACCCTGCCCAGCCCGTCGGCCGCCCCGTCGGTCTCGGGTACGGCCACCCCGCCCCCGGGACCGGTGACGGTCGCCCAAGGCACCCTCATCAGCCACGAGCACACCACCACCGGCACCGTCAGGCTCCTGCGCCTCGCCGACGGTTCGCACATCCTCAGACTGGAGAACCTCGACACCAGCAACGGACCGGACCTGAGGGTGTGGCTGACCGATGCGCCCGTCAAGGAGGGCCGGGCAGGCTGGCATGTATTCGACGACGGCCGGCACGTCAGCCTGGGAGCACTCAAAGGCAACAAGGGCGACCAGAACTATGCGGTCCCGCCCGACGTGAACCCGGCCGACTACACGAGCCTCTCCATCTGGTGCGACCGCTTCGACGTGTCCTTCGGTGCAGCGCGGCTGGACCGGTCCTAGGCCGTCTCTTTCGGATCTTGCCGGTTGAGCCCCCGGCGTCTGGTGCGGTGCATCGCAAGGCGGAGCGTCGCAGCTCGTACGTGTCGTACTCGCGCGACGCGACAACGCGGCGAGGTGCCGTGCCAGGCGTCGCGGGTCAGGCAAGATCCGGAAGAGCCGGCCTAGCCACACCGGCGCAAAGCCGCCCGCCTCGGGCGCCCGTGGAGCGCGCCGGAGCGGGTGAACGGGCCGGGGTTGTCCGTCCCCGCCCGCCCTCCGCGCCCGCTTCCCAGGCACGCGTCACCGCCCGGCTACCGCGGCCCGAGGCGGCGGGCGCCGGCGGCGGGGGTGGCCGCCAGGATGTGCGGAGGGCGGTGACCGGCGGCGCCGAAGGCGGACGTGACGGCCCCGCCCACCGCGCTCTCCCGTCCGGCCTCCACCAGGGCGATGACGGAACCCCCGAAGCCGCCTCCCGTCATCCGGGCGCCGAGCGCCCCTGCGTCCACGGCGGCCGCCACGGCGAGGTCGGTCTCCGGACAGGAGACGCGGTAGTCGTCGCGGAGCGAGGCGTGGCCTTGGGTGAGGATCGGGCCGAGCGCCGCGGCGTTCCCCTGCCGCAGCCGGGAGACGGCTTCGGCGACGCGGGCGTTCTCGGTCACCACGTGGCGGACCAGCGGGACGAGGTCCGCCGGCAGTTCGTCCAGGGCTCGCGGGAGGTCTGCGGCGGGCAGGTCGCGCAGAGCGGTCAGGCCGAGCAGCGCGGCGGCGCGTTCGCAGCCCGCGCGCAGGGCGGCGTACGCCCCGTCCCCGAGGTCGTGGGTGACCCGGGTGTCGATCACCAGCAGCCGAAGGCCCTGGCCCCGCAGGTCGAAGGGCACCTGCCGGTGGTCCTGCGGGGTACGGGCGTCGAGGTGGAGCGCGGCGCCGGCGGTGCAGCAGACGGAGGCCATCTGGTCCATGATTCCGCAAGGCACGCCGGCGAAGCCGTTCTCCGCGCGCTGGGCGATCCGGGCCAGCTCGGGCCCGGGCAGCCGCAGTCCGTACAGCTCGTCGTAGGCGACGACGACGGCGCATTCCAGTGCGGCTGAGGAGGAGAGGCCGGCGCCGGTGGGCACCGTGCTGTCGAAGTGGAGGTCGGCGCCCCCGACCGGATGTCCCGCCTCGGCGAGCGCCCAGACCACGCCCGCCGGGTAGGCGGCCCAGCCCGTCACGGCGCCGGGGGCCAGCGCGGCCACGGCCAGGTCGGTGATCCGGCCGTCGCCCTGCGCGCTGTGCAGCCGCAGCCGTCCGTCCTGGCGGCCGCGGGCGGCGACCAGGGTGGTCTGCGGGAGGGCCATGGGGAGGGCGAACCCGTCATTGTAGTCGGTGTGTTCGCCGATCAGGTTGACTCTGCCCGGCGCCGCCCAGATCCCGTGCGGGGCCTCGCCGAAGAGCCGCCGGAAGCGGTCCGCGACCCGGTCCTGCCGATTGCCGTCGCCGTTGCCGTCGCCGTCGCCTTTGCCTGAGCCGTTGCCTGAGCCGTTGCCGTTCCGCTGAACGGTCCCCTTCACGACAGGGCCTCCCGGAGTCGCCGCGCGGCCTCCTCGGGGGCCACGTCGTTGATGAACGCTTCCGCCCCGGACTCCGTCCCGGCGAGGAACTTGAGCTTGTCGGGAGACCGTCGGACGGTGAACAGTTCCAGGTGCAGAGCCAGTTCCTCGCCGCGGGTGCGGGGCGCCTGGTGCCAGGCGGAGACGTACGGGGTGGGCGCCGGCCTCTCCGGCCCCTCCAGCCCCGCTCCCGGTACGGGGAACAGCCGGTCGAACCGGCGCAGCAGGTCCAGGTAGATGCCGGGGAATTCAGCCCGCTCGGCCTCGTCCAGGCAGGTCAGGTCGGGCACGCGGCGGTGCGGGTAGAGGTGCACCTCGTACGGCCAGCGGGCGGCGTACGGCACGAAGGCGGTCCAGTGCTCCCCCTCCGTGACCACCCGCTCGGTGGCGGCGCGGGCGCCCGCCAGCAGGTCCTCGAAGAGGTTGCGTCCGGTGGCGGCGCGGTGGGCGGCCGCGGCGGCCGTCATCTTGGCGGTGCGCGGCGTGACGAAGGGGAAGGCGTAGATCTGGCCGTGCGGGTGGGCGAGCGTCACCCCGATCTCGACCCCCCGGTTCTCGAAGCAGTACACCTGCTCGACGCCGGGGAGGGCGGAGAGTTCCGCGGTGCGGTCGGTCCACGCGTCCAGGACCAGGCGGGCGGCCGGCGGCGTGAGGTCGGCGAAACCGGCCTCGTGCTCCGGGGTGAAGCACACGACTTCGCAGCGCCCGGCCTCCCCCGCGAGGGAGGGAAAGCGGTTCTCGAAGACGGCCACCGCGTAGTCGGCGGCGGGGATCTCGCCGAGCCGGCCGTCCCGGGAGGGGCAGAGCGGGCACTCACCGGCGGGCGGGTGGTACGTCCGGCCCTGCCGGTGCGAGGCGATCGTGATCCAGTCACCGGTCGCCTCGTCCCGCCGCAGTTCCGGCCGGCTGTGCACGCGGTCCAGGGGGCGCAGGTCCGGCGCGTCGCGTACGGCGCTCACGTCATGGTCGAAGTAGATCAGTTCGCGGCCGTCCGCGAGTTTCGCCAGGGTCTTCTTCACTCGCCAAGAGTAAAGAGAATCCACAGCCCATCGGCAGCCCGGCCTCGTCACGGTTCACCCCTGCGACCGCACGACACTGCAACGGGTAGCAGGTGCCTCCTCCCGACAACGTGCGGACCTACCGACCCGGGGAGAGGAGCAGGGCCCCTGCTAGTGTGCGCCGATGTCAACGATCAAACAGTTTCAAGTGACCTTCGACTGCGCGGAACCTGCGCGCCTCGCCGCCTTCTGGTGCGAGGTGCTGGGGTACGTCGTACCGACGGTCCCGGAGGGCTTTGCCACGTGGGGGGAGTACCACCGCTCGCTGCCGCCCGAGGACGAGATCTACTTCGCGTGTACTGATCCCTCGGGTGTGGCCCCGCGCCTGCTCTTCCAGCGAGTTCCCGAAGGCAAGGTCGTCAAGAACCGGGTGCATCTCTGTGTGCGGGCCGGCGCCGGGCTCGTGGGTGACGAGCGCCTGGCCACACTCGAGGCCGAATGCGCACGGCTGATGGCGCTGGGCGCGAAGCACGTGCTGACGCAGCGCGCCGATGGCGTCAACGAGTCGTGCATCACGATGCAGGACATCGAGGGCAACGAGTTCTGCCTCGCCTGATTCTCCTCCGAGACTGCGAGGTGGGGAGCCGTCTCCCGGGGACCTCTCAGGTCCCGCATGCGGCGGGAGTCATCCCGTGAGAGCGAGGTTGTGCAGTCGGGCAACGCCGTGCATCGCGTGGGGTGCGCACACCGTCGCCTCTCAGGCGGCAGTCGCGCAGGGTCTTCCAGGTCTTCATCCGGGCGAAGGCGTGCTCGACGCGGGCCCGAACCCGTCTGTGGTCGTGGTGGTGTTCGGCCTGCCAGTCGGTCAGTTCGCCGCCCCGGGGCCGGCGGTGCGGGATGACGAGGCCGGTTCCGGGGCAGCCGCCGTCGGCGATCGTGGTTGTCCGGCCGACGGCGGCCTTGGCCCCGGATTCCTCCCATGCCCTGCTGTCGTTGCGGTTGCCCGGCAGGGGCCGGCCGACCACCACAACCTGGCGGGTGTCGGCGTCGAGGACGGCTCCGACGTCGTGATCACACCAGCCACGGCCAAGATCATCGCTCGGCAAGATCACTTATGGGACACCCCTTAGCCTGGAGAGATGGGCGGTGCACCCGTGACGCTGTTCCTCGCCGGTGACGTGATGCTCGGCCGCGGCGTCGACCAGATCCTTCCGCACCCCGGCGATCCCCGCCTGCCGGAGGCCTACGTCACCGATGCCCGTACGTACGTCGAGCTGGCGGAGGCGGTGAACGGGACGATTCCGCGCCGGGCGCCGTTCTCCTGGCCCTGGGGAGAGGCGCTGGGTCTCCTCGACGCGGCCGCGCCCGACGCCCGCATCGTGAACCTGGAGACGTCCGTCACGCAGAGTGACGACATCGCCCCCGACAAGGCCGTTCACTACCGGATGCACCCCGCCAACCTGCCCTGCCTGGCCGTCGCCCGTCCCGATGCCTGTGCCCTGGCCAACAATCACGTCCTCGACTACGGGCGCCGTGGACTGGCCGAGACGCTGGACTCGCTCGCCGCCGCAGGACTGCGGACGGCGGGAGCGGGCCGCGACCTCGCCGAGGCGCGGCGGCCCGTGGTTCTTCCGCTCCCCGGGGACCGGCGCCTGCTGGTCTTCTCCGTGGGGACGGCGTCGAGCGGGATCCCCGACGACTGGGCGGCCACTGCAGACCGGAGCGGGGTCGACTTCGTCGACGAGGCCTCGGATGCGGCCGTGGCCGAGGTGGGCGCCCGCATCCGGCGGGCGAAACGATCGGGCGATCTCGCGATCGTCTCGATCCACTGGGGTTCCAACTGGGGCTACGCGGTCCCGCGCGACCAGATCCGCTTCGCGCACGCGCTCGTCGACGGCGGCGCGGACGTCGTCCACGGGCACTCCTCGCACCATCCCCGCCCGCTCGAGGTGTACCGGGGACGTCCGATCCTGTACGGCTGCGGCGACCTGATCGACGACTACGAGGGCATCGGCGGCCACGAACGGTACCGGGACGACCTGCGCGTCCTGTACTTCGTCGCGCTGGAGCCGGACACCGGCCGGCTCGCCCACGCTCGCCTCGTCCCCGTGCAGGCCCATCGGATGCGCCTGCGCCGTGCCGCGCGCCAGGACTGCGACTGGCTGCACGAGGTCCTCGCCCGCACCAGCCGCACGTTCGGCACTCACCTCACCCGCGACCCGGACGGTACCTTCACCGTTCGGCCGCCGCACGGCCGTCCCCCTCGTATCACTTCGCTCGCCGGATGAAGACGGCGGAGACGATGGCGATGGCGATGGCGATCCTCGAGGAGCGGCCCGGTCCGGCCCGGTCCGGCCCGGTCAATCTCCGGGAAGGGTGAGTTCGCCTCCGCGGCCGAAGCTCTCCCGCTCCTCCACGACGTAGGGGGCCATGACCTCCCGCCGCTGTTTCTCCGCGTCGGAGGACCGCCACGCGTCGCAGGCCTCCCTGGAGTCCCACAGCGACACTCCGGTGATCTCCCGCCCGTCCTCGGACCAGTACGCGAACGCGCCGTGGATACCGTCGGGGAGGGTACCCGGGCGCCACGCCCTCTCGAACTCCTCCAGGGTGCCCGCCTTGATGCGACGTGTCGTCACCCAGACAAAGTGCTCCTCCATGGCAGCCTCCTCCAGCGCGGGGATCGGCCCGCCCCGCCTCTCTGACCACCGTAGGTCCGTCGCGCCGCTTCCGCCTCCGAGCCGACGACCGCTCCCGTCACAGGCGGCGAGAGATGACAAAACGGTCACGCACCGCCACGCTCCGGGCAGCAGAATCGTTGGCTCAGCATGCAGGAGACGACTTTCGCCACGCAGGCAGCAGCCCGGGTCCCGCAGCCCTTCCGGCCGTCTTGGGAGGGGTCCGACTCGCCGATCTACGACCGGCTGGAGCGCGAGTGGATGCGCGCCGGGCGGACGGTGCCGAGGCCGGTGGGGCCTCCCGGCTGGCACCGGGTGGACGAGCCGGACCACGCCGGCCGCCCCTGAGCCGTCACCTCACCGACGGTCTCGGACGGGAAACGGCGCCTCAAGGGGCGCGGTGGACGCGGGCGAGGACGAGGACCGTGTCGTCGGTCAGCGGGTCCGGCAGCAGGCTCGCGAGGATGCGGTCCGCCATCGCCTCCAACGGCCCCGGTTCTCGGCCCAGTTCGGCGCGCAGCGACTCCAGACCGGCCTCGATGTCCCGGCCGCGTGCCTCGATGAGGCCGTCGGTGTACAGGGCGAGGACCGCGTGCTCGGGGAGTTCGATCTCGGTCGTCCGGAACGGGCAGCCGCCGACGCCGAGAGGGACCCCGAGGACCTCGTCGAGGGTCTCCACGGTGCCGTCCGGCCGTAGTACGAGGGGCGGGGGGTGGCCGGCGCTGGCGATGCGGGCACGGCCGTTGCGCGGGTCGTAGACGATGTACAGGCACGTCGCGAGCTCGATGCCGGCCTCCTGGGCGCACGCGTCGAGCTCGGTCAGCAGCTCGTCGGGCTCGCTGTCGTGCCGGGCCAGCGCCTTGGTGGTGATGCGCAGGCGGCCCATGGCCGCGGCGGCCGACACCCCGTGCCCCATCACGTCGCCCACCACGAGGACGACCCGTCCGTCGGACAGGCTGATCACGTCGTACCAGTCTCCGCCTACCTCGGTGATCCGGCTGCCGGGCTCGTACCGGTGGGCCACGTCCACGTACGGGCCGGTCTGCAGCGCAGTGGGCAGCAACGCCCGCTGCAGGGTGAGCGCGATGTCCTGGACGCGGCTGTAGAGGCGGGCGTTGTCCAGACAGATCGCGGCACGCGAGGCGAGCTCACCGGCCAGGCTGACATCGTCCGGCGTGAAGGCCGGTCGGCCCGTGGACCGGCCGAACATGGCAATGCCCTGGACCGTGCCCCTGGCGATGAGCGGGGCGACGAGGACGCAGGCCAGCCCGCTCTCGACCATGAGCCGGGCGCGCGACTCGATGACGACGGTCCGGGCCACGAACTCCTCGTTCACCACGGCGGAGACGGCCCGCCCGCTCTGCAGCATGTCGTGGATGACGGAGCCGGGCGGATACCGCACCGTCTCCACCCCGCTCACGAGCTCGGTGGCCGGAGGGGGCAGGATCGTCCCGGAGGCGATCCGCCGGGTGAACAGCGGCCGCGCCGGGTCAAAGTCCTCCGCCTCGTCCATCCACTCCACGACTTCGACCACGGCGCCGTCGCAGAAGTCCGGCATCGACGCGTCGACCAGCTCCTGGGCGGTGACGTTCACGTCCAGGGTGGTCCCGATACGCGTGGAGGCCCCGTCCAGCAGAGCCAGCCGGCGCCGGCCGGCGGTGGCTTCCAGGATGGCCTGTTCCCGGTCCGTCACATCCACCATGAGCCCGCCGACCCCGGGACGTGAGCCGACCGCCTGGCTCAGCGGGAAGAAGCTCACCGATCGGACCTGGTCGTGGTCCGGGTGCCCTCGTGGGCGCATGCCCACCAGCGTCCCGACGACCGGCGCTCCGCCCTCGGCGACGGTGCGCAGCATGCGCCGGAACTCGCCGCCGTCGGACATGATCATGAATTCGTCCGTGTGCCGCCCGAGATGGGCCTCGATCGGCACGCCGTCCATGTCGGCGAGCGCCTGGTTGAGGTGGACGTACCGGAGGTCCTCGTCGAGCATGACGAGGCCGATCGGGCAGGTCTCGAAGAGGGCGTCGAGGAAGGCCAGGTTGGTCTTGACCCGGTCGAGTTCGTCGCTGCGGCTCGCGAGGACCATCACCACCGAAGGGCCGCCGGATCCGGTCACGGAGAAGGCCCGGAAGCCGCAGTCGAAGACGCTGCCGTCACGGTGCCGGGCCGGCAGCCGGCCTCTCCAGTATCCCTGGGTCCTGCCGAGGCCCGTGAGTCGCGCGCACGGGTCCGGGGCTCCCGGGGGCGCGTCGGCGAAGAGCATGGCGCCGGGCTTCGACAGGACGCCGGTGGAGTAGTACCCGAAGAGGTCACGGGCGCCGGGCCCCCAGAAGCAGACGCGGTCGCCGTCGTCGATGCCGAGGACGGCCACGGGCACATGTTCGAGCAGCGTCCCCGGCTCGGACCAGAACGGGCCGTGGGACTCCGCGCCCCCCGGCCGAGCCGATGGCACGAGACGTCCCCTTCCACCCGTCCGTTCTCTCCACCCAGTATGCGGACAGAAGCTTCGCCCCGCCCGGGTGTTCCGCGCCGGCAGTGCGCCACCGCAGGCAGCGCCGGGCACCGTGGGGCATGGGGATCAGCCGTCCGGGGCGGAATCGGCGTGGCCGCCGAGCGGGCGGGGCCGGGCGGTGCCGGGCGGTGCCGTGGAGGCGGAGGGTGACCTCGTCCCGCTCGTCCCCCCTCCCCCCCTCGTCCCCCTCGTGCCCGACGTCGGGCGGGGCGAGGGCGATCTGTTCGGGCCGGCTCCGGGCCGGCTCCGGGTCAGTGGTCGGGCTGACCGATCAACTGCGCGATGTAGAGGGGCTCGCCCAGCTTTGCGATGAGTTCCAGCTGTGCGTCGAGGTGGTCGATGTGGTGCTCCTCGTCGGCGAGGATCGCCTCGAAGAGGTTCGCCGAGGTGACGTCACCCTTGGCGCGCATGATCTCGATGCCCCGCCTGAGCCGGTCGATCGCCTCGAGCTCGACCTCCCGGTCCACCTGGAACATCTCCGTGACCGTCTGCCCCACCAGCACGGCGAAGAGCCGCTGATAGTTGGGCAGTCCGTCGAGGAGGAGGATGCGCTCGGTCAGGACTTCCGCGTGACGCATCTCCTCGAACGACCCGTGCCGCGTGGAGGCGGCGAGCTTCGTCCAGCCGTAGCTCTCCTGCACCTTGGAATGAAGGAAGTACTGGTTGATCGCGGTCAGCTCGGCGGTCAGCTGCTCGTTGAGGAACTCGATGACCTCGGGGTCGCCCTGCATCACACGTCGCCTCCCGGAGAGGCCGACTCCCCCGCCAGTCCTCGAATCGGCCCGGACACCATGACCACCCCTGCCTTCGACGATAGCCCCGCCCCCGCGGCGGCGCCCCGGCCGCACCTGGTCACCGGCAGACACCTGGTCGGCTCGCGCAGCCACGGAGGGCCTGGCACAAGGAGCCGGCACGCGCGCGGGGTGGGGACCTGCGAGGGGCCTACAGACTGAGGGCGTCCTCCGCATTGTCCACCCACGCGGTGACGGAGTTCTTGTCGGGCGAGACGTACAGGCCGGGAGTCGGCGCCTTGAGCGGTGTCTGCTCCAGATCGGACGCGGTGTCCATGGTCAGCGCGATCGAGTCGACGGTCTTCCCCTTGCCGTCGTTGGCGCCGCCCATGAGCCCGGCATACGCGGACTCTCCCGGATCGAGCCTGATCGCGTCCTCGATGCCTGGAGCCGCGCCTCGCTCCGTGGCCTGCCCGTCCAGATCACCGAAGGTCACGACCGGATGGCTCAGTGCCTTGCACGCCTTGGTGCCCTTGTTGGTGATCTTCAGCAGGTAGCTGCTCGTCGTCGGCTCGGCCAGGGTCGCCGTGAACTTCACGTCGTACGTGCTGCACGGGAAGACGTCGAAGTCGGAGCCGGGTGACGGCGACGCCGTCTTGGAGGGCTTGGTGACCTTCGACGGCTTCGCCGGTGTGGCGGGCTTCGCCGGGCTCGGGGAGTTCGTCGGGGTCGCGGACTGTGTCGGGGTCGCGGTCGGCCGCTCGGGCCCGCCCGCCGCGCCGTCCTCGGAAGGACCACAGGCGGTCAGGGCCAGTGCGGACACGGCGGCGAGGACGACGGCGGATCTGCGTACGGTGCTCATGGCGTGGTACCCCCGAGAAGAGGCGCGAGTGCGCCGGGCTGGGACGGGACGGACAGGCCGACTTGAGCACCAGCTTCCCGCAGAAGCTTCACAGCTTGGTGACGGCGCGTTCCCGAGTCCACCACGACCGCCGGCGTGTCGACCGCTCATCCACAACAGCGCCGTACCCCCCTCCCCCTCCCCCTTCCGCTTCCGCTTCCGACCGGCCGTCCCGTCTCGTCCCGTCGCGGCGCCGGTCCGGCGGTCCGGCGGTCCGGCGGACCGGCGGACCGGCGGACCGGGGAGTCGCTCCGATCGGCGGCGGCGCATCGCCTAACCTGGCGCAAAACTGACAGATCATCATGAAGGGAAGATTTCAGTGGCTTCTCGACTCAACCCTTACATCAGCTTCAACGGCGACGCCCGGCAGGCCATGGAGTTCTACAAGGATGTCTTCGGCGGCACCCTGAGGATGCACACGTACGCGGACTTGGGCGGCGAGAAGGAGGCCGGTGACGCCGCTGACAAGATCATGCACGGCATGCTCGAGACCCCCCGCGGCTTCACGCTCATGGGCGCCGACAACCCGCCGGGGACGGAGTACGAGCCCGGCAACAACATCTCGGTGAGCGTGAGTGGGGACGACGCCGACGAGCTGCGCGGCTACTGGGACAAGCTCTCCGGCGGCGGCACGGTCTCGGTCCCGCTGGAGGAGCAGATGTGGGGCGACGTCTTCGGCATGTGCACGGACCGCTTCGGCATCACCTGGCTGGTCAACATCAACCAGCCGCAGACCTGATCCCGCCACGCCACCCGGGCCACACCTCCTCACCGCCGCAACGCCGGGAGCGCGGCCCGGTGGCCCCGGTACCCGTCCACCCGTCCACCCGTCCACCCGTCCAAGGTGGCGCTCCGACGGCCTACGTTTTCGACACTGTGGCAGCTGCCGCGCCCGCCGGGCTCCAGCATGATCGATTCTCTGTTCCAGACCCTTTCGATCCCGGGAGTCCAGCCCTATGTCCGACATCAAGGTGCGTGCCGTGCAGGCCGGGGACTTCGCGCAGTGGCGCGCCCTCTACCGCGGTTACGCCGACTTCTACCGGGTGGAGCAGACCGAGGAGGCGGCAGCCACCGTGTGGTCGTGGGTGACCGACCCCCGGCACGAGGTCAGCGCGCTGGTGGCCGAGGACACCGAGGGCCGTCTCCTCGGCCTCGCCCACTACCGCCCGTTCGCCCGTCCGCTGTCCGCGACGGTCGGCTGCTTCCTCGACGACCTGTTCGTGGCGCCGGAGCACCGCGGTTCGGGCGCCGCCGACCTGCTGCTGGGCGCGCTGCGCGAACTCGCCGCCGAGCGGGGCTGGAGCGTCGTCCGCTGGATCACCGCCGACGACAACCACCGGGCGAGGGCGAAGTACGACCAGGTGGCCACCCGGACCATGTGGGTCACCTACGACATGGCGCCCGTCCGCTGACCCTCGGAAGACCGTCGAGGCGCTCAGGTACCGCCGGGGCCGACTGGTGCCCGGACCCGCTCCTGCGAAGGGTCCGCCGGAGCGCCTCGGCCCGGGCCGCGTAGACGTCGGACCGGAGCGCGCGGCAGCGCACTCACCGCCCGGAGCCCAGCACACGCAGGACGAAGGGCGGGGTGAGCAGCCACTCCGGGCGCCGGGCCAGGCCCGCGACCTCGCTGAAGCGGATGCTGACCGCGTCGTCGTGCTGGGCGGCGAGGGTGACGCGCCGCATGTAGCGGTTGAGCAGATCGGTTCCCGTGGGCTTGCGTCCCGTGGTGCCCTCGTACGCGAAGTCCCCGCCCGCGGCGATGGACCAGGGGGCGGCCACCGTGCGTGCGGCGGCGCCGAAGTACCGGCGGGCGAAGGCCAGGTCGAGCGCCGCCGAGTGGTCGAGGCAGTCGCCGAGCGCCGCCGCCTGCCGGGCGCCGGACGTCATGCCCTGCCCGTAGACGGGGTTGAAGCTGGCGACGGCGTCACCGAGCATCACCCAGCCCAGTGGGAAGCGGCGCAGCCGGTCCAGGTGGCGGCGCTGATTCGACGGGAACCGGTGGGCCACCGGGTCGGCGAGCGGTTCCGATGCGGCCATGAGATCCGCGACGACCGGCGACTCCAGGCTGCGGGCGAAGGCGAGCCGCCCCTCCTCGTCGGTCGGCGGCACCTCGCCGTTGACGCCCACGAGCACGACGATCCACCGGCCGTGCTCCAGGGGCAGGGCCATGGCCAGCCGCCGGGTGTCGGGGCGGCCGATCACCGCTGCGGCCTTCCAGTCCCGCACCGTGGTCTCGTCGCGGCGGTAGACGCGGCTCGCGTAGTGGGTGTCGACGGTGACCACGGAGAGAGGCGGCGGCCTGTACCCGAGTTCCTTGAGCCAGCCCAGGCTCCTCGCCTGGCGCCCGGTGGCGTCGACGATCAGATCGCACCGGAGGGGTGGCCGCCCGGCCAGGCGGACACCGGCGATCCGTGTGCCCGTGGCGTCGGTGACCAGCCCTTCCACGAGGGTGCGGTCGCGCAGGGTGACGGAGGGGATCCGGGCCAGCCGCCTTCGTACCGTCGCCTCCAGGAGCGGCCGGGACATCGCCGGGCCGCGGAGACCGGAACGCGGGCGGGTCAGGACGCCGCCGTCCTGGTGCCAGTAGAAGTCGCGGCAGACGTCGAACTCGACGGCTCCACCCTCGTACAGCTCTTCGCTGATGCCCGGGAACCAGCCCTCCAGCAGCTGCGCGCCCGCGTACAGCAGGAGGTGGGGCTGGCGCCCCTGCGGTACCTGCGCACGCCATCGGACCTCGTCCGGCAGGATGTCGCGGTCGATCACGACGACCTCGTCGAACCGGTCCGACAGGACGCGCGCCGCACACAGCCCGGCCATGCTCGCGCCGGCCACGACCGCCGTCTGCGCCATGCGGCGGGGTACACCACGGGTCATCCGGACTCCTCCGGGCGGCCCCCGCTCCGCCCCTCCCGATTCTCCCACCGGCGGGGCGAACCTTCGCGTCTGCTCCATCCAGGCGATGGCTCCCCACCCCTTCACGTGACGGCCTCAGACGACCGGTCCTGTGGGGGGCGGCACCCCGACGCAGCCTGCGACGGTGTCGGGGTCCCGGCCGCCAGGCCACCAGGCCACCAGGCCACCAGGCCTCCAGGCCTCCAGGCCTCCAGGCCACGATTACGCGCGGTACAGGGTTTCGGCGCGGCGAGAAGCGGCCCCAGGCTCGGGCCCCCGGCCTGGCCCTGGGGCGGCGCGCGAGGACATCGCCGTACGGTCCCTGATGCGGCCGGCCCGGAGCCTGCGCGTGCGACCAGCCTCGCTGTGTGCTGTGCACTGGATCTGGCCGCGGCCCTGGTCCCCGGCCTCCTGCGCACGGGACCTGGTCGCGGCCCTGGTCCGGCAGGCCGCTCACATCACGGCCCAGTGGTCGCGTACGCCGGGCGGGGTCTCATCCGTGACGGCCGGCCGGTCGCGGCGCTGCCGTGCGTGTCACGCCGCCGTGCCGTCGGCGCGGTCGGGTGCGGCGCTTGCGCAACCCGTCCCGTCGCACCGGTCACGGCGACCACCTTCAGCGCGGCCGGGACCCAGCCGGCTCTTCACCGCACGACCGCGGAGCCGCGTAAGGCGACGATCGTGTGGAACGCGCGGCCGCACCTTCCTTCGCGAGCACGCGGTCCCCGCCCGGCGCCCGACCCCGGCCTGCCCGGACGGGAGGTCAGCCGATCCGCCCCGGGCGGCAGCGCTGGGGCCACCCGGGGCGGTCATCGGCGAGAGAGGTGAACCCCGGGCTTCGGCCCAGCCGCGGTGGCGGAGCGTGGTCGTCCGCCTGGTGGAGGTGGCGCGGGCGGTGGGCCTGGGCGGCCCGCGTGGGCGGCTTCCTCAGCAGCCTTCCCGCCGACCCCAGACGGCCGCTGTCGTGTTGCCGGACGTGTTACCGGTGCTCTGGCGGGAGTCCTGGTCTGGCGCGTTACCGGTGTCCTGGCCCGGGCCCTTCCCAGGGTTCTGGTCTTGCGAGTCACCGGGGGTCGAGCCCGGGTCCTTGTCCGGCGTGCCGCCCGGCTTGTGCCCCTCCTTACCTGGGTCCGTATCCGCATCGTGGCCCGGCTCGTTGCCCGGGTTGGTGCCGGAGTCACTCCCGGCGTGCCGGCCCGGGTCCTTCCCCGGACCTTGATCCGGCTCGTTTCCGGTGCCTTGGCCCGGCCCCTGACCCGCCTTGCCGCCGGCACCCGACCCCGGGGCCTGCCCCTGCTCATTGCCCTGCTTGGTGCCGGAGTCGCTCCCGGAATCCCGGCCCGGCTTGCCCCCAGAGCCCGAACCAGGGGCCTGCCCCGGCTTGTCGCCAGAACCCGAACCCGGGTCCTGACCCGGGGTCGGGTTCTCGCCAGGATCCCTTCCCCCGCCCTGGCCCGGCGTGTCCCCGGAGTGCTTCCCCGGGCCTTGATCCGGCTTGTTGCCCGGGTCCTGACCCGACCTGCCACCGGGGTCCTTCCCAGGGTCCTGACCTGGCTTGATGTCGGAGTCGCTCCCAGGGTCGTGTCCCGGCTTGCCACCCGAGCCCGACCCCGGTGCCTGACCCGGCTTATCGCCAGAACCCGAACCGGGGTCCTGCCCCGGCTTGTCGCCAGGATCCTTTCCCCCGCCCTGGCCGCCCTCCTCGCCCGGCCTGGTGCCGGAGTCACCTCCGGCGTCCTGACCCGGCTTGTCCCCGGAGTCCTTCAAAGGATCTTGACCCGGCTTGTTGCCCGGGTCCTGACCCGACTCGCCACCGGAGTCCTTCCCAGGGTCCTGACCTGGCTTGGTGCCGGAGTCGCTCCCGGGGTCCTGGCCCGACTTGCCACCAGAGCCCGAACCCGGGGCTGAACCCGGCCCATCGCCGGGATCCTTTCCCCCGCCCTGGCCCGGCTTATCCCCGGAGTCCTTTCCAGGACCTTGATCCGGCTTCTTGCCCGGGTCCTGACCGGGCTTGGCGCCGGAGCCCTTGCCCGGGCCCTCGTCCGGGCCCTGGTCCGGCTTATCGCCAGGGGCCTTACCCGGGCTTTCGTCGGACTTGTTGGCCGGGTCCTGACCCGGCTTGGCGCCAGGGTCCTTACCGGGGCCCTGGTCCGGCTTGCTGCCGGAGTCCTTGCCGGGGCCTTGATCCGGCTTGTTGCCCTGCTCCTGACCTGGATTGGTGCCGGAGTCGCCCGGGCCCTGGTCCGGCTTGCTGCCGGAGTCCTTGCCCGGGCCCTGGTCCGGCTTGCTGCCGGAGTCCATGCCTGGGTCTTGGACCGGCCTGCTGTTTTCAGGGTCCTCGCCCGGCGCGTTCCCCGGGGCCTCGGCTGAGGGCCCGACCGGGTCCTGCCTCGTGTCCTGGGGCTTGCCGTGTTCCCCGCCCTGCTCCCCGTCGGGAGGCTTCTCCGCTGATCCCGGCTGGGGCGAGGGCAGGGACGGATACGGCGCGTCGGGTGTGTGACCCTTCGGCGGAGGGATCTCGCGGTCGTGCCGGCCCTGCACGTCGCCGCTGGGGCGGGCGTACCAGCCCTTGCGGTCCTGGTCGAACATCGTGACGGTCTCCACCGGCTTCTCGGCAGGTGTGACCGCAACACGGTCGGACGACTCGAACGACGGCCACGCCTCGCCCCTGTACGTCTGCCCGCCCTGGACGGCGACGGGCGGGGCCAGGGGGTTGCCGCAGGCGCAGCGGACGCGAGGTACGCCGTGGTCGTCGACCAGGACGGACGTGCCGGCCTGCAGGACCGCCTGGTTGTCGGTGGGCGCGCCGTTCTTGTACCCGTAGTTGGTGACCCGGGTGTCCCAGCCCAGCCGAACGGGCGTCAGGGACCGTAGGTACGAGGGGATGTCGGGCTGCCTGATGTGCAGGGGGGCGGCGAAGGCCTTCCCCTTGTCCGGGTGCCGCGTGAGAAACCCGATCTGCTTCTCGACGTCGCAGCTCGCGACGTTCCGCGTGCCCCCGTACAGACCCGGGTGCGCGCCGTCGACCTCGATGGTGCGCGTTCCGCTTGCGCCGTCCTTCGCCTTGTCCTCGGTGGTGGGCGGGGCTGCGACGGCCTCGGACTCCGTCGGCGTCGCCGTCGACGGGGTGAACGGATCGGGGCCGGCCGCCGAGGCGGCCTGGAGGAAGACCTCCCCGCCTGCTGCGTCGTCCCCGCCGACGGTGAAGCCGAAGACCACGGCCGTCGCCATGACCACGGCGATGCTTGCGCTCAGCAGGTTTCTGCGCGACCGCCACCCCGAAGCCGCCCCTCTGCCGCGACGGCCCGGCTTGCCCGGCTTGCCCGGCTTGCCCGGCTTGCCCGGCCTGCCGATGCCGGCCGGCGGGCCCGTGGGCCCGGGCGGGGGCGGAGGCGCCGGTGGCGGAGGAGGCGGGGGTGGCGGGGGCGCCGGTAGGGGCGCGGTCTGCTCGTTCGTCGGCCGACCGGACAGCGGACCGGCCGGGGGGCCGGTGGGGCGCTCGGACGGCGGAGGGAGGGAATTCACGACACTCTCCCCCCGACGCAGGACATCGGGACAACAACGGTGATGCGCATGCTCTGGCTCCCTATGGCAACTACGGCCTCCACGTGTCAGAGGCGGAATCAGTGGAAATTCCGCTCCCGCGAGAAAGGGTGAAGAGGCGGCCGGACGGGCCGTCTCTTCACGAGTCGACGCGGGTGGGGCCACTTGCTGTGCGTGGGCCCACGTCTTGAGTAAGCCCTTGGCCTCGGTACGCGTCATGTTGCGAACATTCGGGACTTGACAGGCGGCAGTGGCCTCGCCGGCCGGATTCGGCCCCGCTTCGGACCGATCGCCGCAGCCCGGGTCGGCTGCACGCGGCTGCCCGAGCAGGCCGCGCATGACACGCAAGACATGCAGGACATGCAGGACATGCAGGACATGCAGGACACGCTGTCGTCAGCGCGATGGCCTGCCTGCTCGTGGCTCGCGCCTCCCAGGTGTCCGTGTCCATGCATAGACGGAGTCGGAGACGGGCTGGTCGAACCACCCCGCGGCCTCCGGAAGCTCACGGATCAGCGCGGGGATCCCGGGCTCGGACCGCAACACGGCCGGAGTCTTCCAGCCGTGCGGGATCGTGTCCCCTCTGCTTCCGCACCGCTGGGTGACCGCCACGATGGTGGCGGTCACCCAGGCGACATCGCGGCTGCCGTGGGTTCTGGACGATACGCGGAGCGCCGCGAGAAACGGCGTCTCAGGCGTCGATGTACCGGAATTCCGGGCCGTAGGTCCTGCCGCTGCCATCCGGTAGCTGTCGCTCCATCAGCATCCGCGCCGGTTCCTTGAGCTCGAACATCTGGCCTACGGCCTCGCCCAGCAGATCGCTCGCCTCGGACGGGAAATCCGTCTGCCAGGCCGTTTCGAGGAACCGCAGCATCTGGCTGTACGCGCGGTTGACGTCGCCGAGCAGTCGCCTGGTGTCGGCGTCGACCGGGCCCGCCGCCTCCCAGCCGCCGAGCGGGACGGTGGCCATGGGAAGGGCCGCCGGCATGGGGATGTCTGCGCCTTCGAAGGCCCACGTCTCCGGGTCCTCGGAGGTCTTGATCAGCTTGCGGCCGAGGAAGAGCTCCCGGAAGACGTAGTAGTGGGCGAGCTCGCCGTCCTCCCCGGGGTGGGGGTTCTCCGGTGACCCGGACGTGCCCTCGCCCTGCTCCTTGATGATGCCGATGGCCTTCTCGACGGCCGCGAGCGTGGTGAGCGGCTCGATGCTGTTGCCGGTGCCGTGGTGCATCATGCGCCGTTTCAGCTGCCGGGCGCCGGTGATCAGCCCCTCGTGCTGCCGGAACGCGTCGAGGATCGCCGTGTAGAAGGCTCCGATCGAGGTGTGCGTACCGCCCTCGGTGTCCGCGACCGGAGCGTCGGGTTCCTCGATCCGCGCGTACAGGTCCAACGACTGCTTCGTCAGTCCGCTGAGGAAGACGGACAGCTCGGGTCGTACTCCGCCGGGCAGCGGGCCGGGGTACTTCGGCACCGTGCGCTCGTCGGCGAGGCGGGGCACTCCCCCGATGGTGGTGAGCAGATTGCAGGCGAGGCCCAGGTGCGACATCTCGTCGAAGACGATGCGCCGAATCGCCTCGGCTGCGACCTCGCCCTCACCTTCGGACGAGTCCTTGATCGACCACACACCGCACAAGTAGGGCGGAAGCGTGGCGAGTTCCAGCATGATGGCCTGCTGCAGCGCGTCCTTCAGCCAGTCGCCGCCGCGGCCTTGGGCCGGCTCGGCCATCAATTCGACGATCCTGTTGCTGCGGTATGCGAGAAGCGTGGTCACGAAGGATCTCCTTCCGTGCGCCTTCCTTCCGGTGCCCGGCAACCCGGTGGCCGGCTGCCCGCAGTCCGCAGTCCGCCGCAGGCCCGCCGCAGGACCCGCAGGACCCGCGGGGCGCAGCACGCAGGACGCAGTGGGGAAGGTGGAGGCCGAGGTGGGGGTCTGCCGCTCCCGGAGTGCGTTCGAGAGCACGGCCGAGCGCCTGGCAGGCGCCTTCCACGCTACGTCACCGGACCGGCGTCGGCTCGTCGACCTGCACCCCTCCGGCCGGTCGCACCTCGCCGACCCGGTCACCGTCTTGCAGAGCACCGGACACGTCCTGATCTGCTCAGGAGTCCGCCGCGATGTGTAGGGGCCGTGACCGGTGGCGAGTGGCCGGCCAGGAACCCGGGACTCCTGGTCCCGGATGCTTCGGCGCACGCGCCGCAGCCGTCCGACGTCCGCCGACCGCGGCGACCGCGGCGACGACGGCGACGACGGCCGTTACGACCGCTCCCCGCGCCGAATGGCCGGTCAACCGGCGGCCGCGCACGATGGAGGGGTGCGGACCAAGCCATACGGCACGGCCGCCGGCCGGGTGTCCGGATTCCTGGAGAACCCGGTCGTCGGTATGGCGCCGTGGATCGTCTTCTCGCTCCTGGTCGGACCGGGCCGGTTCGAGATCGCCGTCGCCATCGCCCTGGCGGCAGCCGTCACCCTGATCGTGCTGAGCCGCCTGGTCAACCGGGGCACTTCCTGGAAACTGCTGGAGCTGGCCGACGTGGTGTTCTTCGCCGCGCTGGCCGTCATCGGGGCGCTGGCGAGCGAAGGCACCCTGCACTGGCTGGAGACGTACGCCGGTGAGGTCGCGAACGTCACCCTCGCCGTGATCGCCTTCGGTTCCATGGCCGTCAGGATGCCGTTCACCCTCCAGTACGCCCGCGAGCAGGCCGATCCGGCCCTCTGGAACACGCCGGCCTTCCTCCGCACCAACTACGTGATCACGGGGGTGTGGGGGCTCGCCTTCGTGGTGGCGGCCCTCGCCGGCGCGTACGGGGACTTGGTCCTGCACAACCCGAACAACATCTGGACCGGCTGGATCATCCAGATCCTGGCGATCGTCGCGGCCTTGAAGTTCACCGCCTGGTATCCGGATGTCGTTCGGGCCCGTGCCATCCGAAAGGCGACCGGGCAGGGCCCCGAACCGCCCCGCCTGGCAGGACTCCTGCTGCCGCTGGCCGGGTTGCTGGTGCCGATCGGAATCGCCGTTCTCATCTTCGACGACATGTGGTGGCTGGGCGTCGCCCTGATCGTCGCGGGCTCGCTCCTGACGAAGTCGCTGCAGTCGCAGGACCGGGCCGCTCCCGACCCCGCTGATCCGCACGGCCCTTCAGGCTGAAAAGCGGGCGGGCCGTCGTACTCCACAAAACAGGCCCCAGATGCTCCGTGAGAACCCCGAGACCGTCCGCCGATGGGCCGAGACCGGACGCCTGGCCGCGATCCGCGCCGCGCACGTGGACTTCGGCGCCCCCGGGCGTCTGAGCGCGGAGGATCTGACTCCGGATGGACCGCCCCTCGACGAACCGGTGGCCGGGGCCACCTCGGTGGCCGTTGCGCTCGACGAGCGGGACACCGGCCTCGATCATGTCGGCGTTGGCTCCGGCCCGCCAGGAGTGCGAGGTGACCTTCTTCCCGTCGATGTACGGGACTCCGGCGCGCTCCGCCAGCTCCTGGAGCCGGTCGTCCAGGGAACCTGGGCGCATCCTGACCCCTCCACCACGTGGTATCCGCCGGTGTAGCCGAGGGCGAGCAACTGCCGATAGAGCTGCATCGAACTGGTGCAGCCCGCCAGGAAGCGTTGCTGCACATGCTCGATGAACGTGTCGAGAACGCCATGCCCGCGGTCCTGCGCCGAGGCGAGGAGCCCGGCCAGGTCCTTGTTCCGGTAGCGCCGGACCGTCTTGCGCTGGTACGCGACGTACGACATGTCGAAGGGTACGAGTCCGTGTTCGTACATGGCGTGGAGTACCCAGGCCGCGTCGGGCAGCGCCGGCGGCATGAACCCGGTGAGCCCGTCCTCGGCGGCCAGTTCCCTCAGCCAGTCGGTCTCCGCGGACGCGGCGAGCGGCCAGCGGGCGGTCGCCAGAGCGGCGGGGGCCTCGTACATCAGCTCAGGATATGAGCACAGATCCGGTGCTGCTCAGGCGCTTGCCCGGTCTGGACGCGGCCGTCCTCCCGGCGTAGTCGCCACGGAAGAGCGGTCAGACCCTCGTAGTTGGCCCGACTGGCCGACTCTGTGCTCAGGACACCATCGGCTCTGTGACCCCGGCTGACGGCCGCTGTGCGAAGGGCGGGGCTGCACGCAGGTCAGCTCGAGTCGTACCAGTGCGTGAAGGGGCGGTCCGGACAGGACCGGCACTCGAGGACGTACACCGCGCCCCCACCGCCGATGTCGAGGCCGGTGGGGTCAGAGGGTACGGACCGGACTCCGTCCGGATCCCGGTCCTCTACGGGAAGCCAGGTGCGCCACGAAACACCGTCGTATTCATCGCTGGCTATGGTGAGCAGGTGGTCCATCGGCCGACCGCATCCCTCGCAGTCGACTGCGCCCGGTGCGGTGAACCACGACGGGTAACCAACGAGTTTCGTACCCGGTGCCTCGGCGAAGTGGCTCGCGTACGACAGCTGCGGGGCGACCTCCTCTAGCCGGTAGAAGTCCTCTCGCCACGCCTCGCTCAGGTCTTCCGGCAGATCCCACGACGGTGTCGCGAGCCCACACCGCAAGGCCAGGTACCAGTCCCACTACGTCGACCGGGCGCGAGGGCGTCTGCCGTGTCGCTCCACCTGCTGCGGTAAGCGAATCCTTCGTCTCATGATTCACACTGCGAAGCCTGCCAGACCCCCAATCAGGTCCCCAGCCAGTCCAGGCGCTGACTTTGAAGCGCTGGAACAGCGCGGGCGGGAACGGACGGGGCGAACCAGCGCCCCGGCCGGGGCAGATGGCAGTTCCCTCACAGCCGGCGGAGCCGTCCAGGGCCCGAATGGCGGAATGGGACGCGCAGGGGTCCGGGACAGGTCCAACGCGGGCTGTGCCGCTCCTCGACGAACAGCGGATCTCAGCCAAGGCGTGACTTGCTTCCCTGGGGCGTGAGTTGTGTTTTCGAGACCATCGCCCGCATGACCGGTCAGCCCGGTGCGCGGATCCTGGCTGAGGCGGCTCAGGAACCGGTGGCGCGGACCGAGCCGGTGCTCGTGCCGTCGGGGTAGCCCAGGAAGCAGGTGACACCTCGGTCGCCGGCGTCCCAGTGGCCGGACCGCGGGTAGTAGTAGTAATACTCCAGGTTCGACGGTATCTTCGCGGCGCCGCCCACGTAGTCGTTGAGCGTCGTGCCTCCGCACCTCTCGTTGGCAATCGAGATGATCTTCTCCTTGCCCGGGTACGGCCCCTCTTCCAGTTGGAAGAGGGCGTATGCCTCCGCCTCATGGGCCTGCTCGCAGGGCACGATGGTCACCGAGAAGGCGGCCTCTGCCTCTTCCTTGTCGTAATCCTTCAGGCTGTCATCCGTGTTGAAGCAGTCCCCGGCGCGGATGTCCGCCACTTCGCTGGTGCCCGTTTCGGTCACCTTGCCACTGCTGTCGCGCTCTGGGCCGTCCACGAGCACACCGGTGACCCCGACGGTCAGCGCGAGCAGCATGGCCGCACCGTTGATGGCGATGGCCGCGACGGCCAGTCCCTTGCCCTGCTCGCCGCGCTCGCGGATCTGTTTGAGGGCGATGAAGCCGAGGATCAGCGCGACGAGCGGGATGCAGGTGAGCGACAGGACGAACGCCACGATGGCCAGCACGTTGGTCTTCTGCGACGGCAACGGTCCCTGTGGCGGCGCGTTCCACCCCTGCGGCCCGCCGTACGGACCGGGCTGCCCCGGCCGTCCGTACGGCCCCCACTGCGGATCGGGCTCGGGGGAAGACGGTGGTTGCGGAGGTCTGGACATGCGCGGACCCTCCTTGCGCAGAGGATGAAACGCAACGAACAGCCGGCCGGTGGCTTTTGCCCTTCTACGCTACGTCCGGCACCCGGGGGAGCGCCTGCGGACACCGGCTCGAACCGCATACACGTTCGAGTCCAAGCGGATGGCCGCTCGTACGTGCGCCGGGCGGCGGAAGCGGCCGCCGCATTGGTGATGGCGTGCTGGACCGCGTCAGACAGCGCCGGGGTGTTCAGGGGCGGGGCCGCTTGCGGCTACTGCGCCGCGGCCTTGTCATACCCCCCTCCGGACCGGGCACCTCGGCCTCGGAGACCGCGCCGGCCTCCTGCGCCGCCGTCAGCAGACACCCCTTCAGGTAGAGGTAATCCGGCGACTCCTCCCCCACCGGGCACTCCTCCGGCGCGCCGGGCTGGCGCGCGAAGTGCCGTACCCTCGGCCGCGATAACCGAGCGTGTTTCGGCCAGCCGCAGCCCCTGCACTTCAGCCGCGACGGCTTCACCTTGCAGACGTCCGCCCAGGTCATCCCGCACCCTGAATCCGGCAAGCATGCGTGAACCTGTCCCCATTCAGCGTGTTCGGCATGGAACATGAAGGCCCCCCTTCAGGGGTGGCGGCTGCCCGCACGTCCCGTAGCCCGAGACCGGTCGTAGCCGAGCCCCCCCGGCGGGGACGTCCTCATTCCGTGGCCGCCGGACAGCAGCGCACCCCGGCGCGGTCGGGCGCGGGGTGCCCATGCGCTCTTGCTGCGTTGATAACCGCCCTACACATCACGGAACGGATCGAAGTCATGCCTTGAGGCGACGTCCGGCTGACGACGCGAGACGCTGTCGGACCGCTCTCCCGGCAGGCCCCGCCATGCCAGGGATGCCCTGCGTCGATGTCACGGTTGAGTAGAGCTTCCACGCGGCCCGCAGGGGGCGCCAGGCGGGCGTCAGCGAGCGGTGCTACTGGCAGCCCGGCTGGGCAGCCATCGCTTCGCCGGTTTCCCCGGAATTGAGCTTCTGCTGGGCTGCGTTCACCGACGTGTCGATCTTGTCCAGCTGTTGCGCGATGTCTTTGAGGCCGTCGGCGAACTTTGCCTGGTCTGCGACGTCGAGTTCGTCAGTCTGCTTCTTCAGGTTCGCATAGGAGGTGGCGGTGTTCTCGTACGCCTTGACAGTGTTCTGCTGAGTCGTCGCCCCCTCCTTGACGGGCGGAGCGCCTGAACTCTGGAGAGCGGCGCCAAGTGCCTTGTAGGCGGCCGAGATCTGTTGGAAGGCCTGAGAGTCGGCCTTCTGGACGGCTTCTGGCGTGCTGTCTTCGGTGCTCTGCTGGCGAATGGCCTCGTTGGCGTCGGAGATTTTCTGCCACTGAGGCTGGGCCTGGTCGCAGAACCTCTTCGCCCAGTCGTTCACTGTGTCGCTGCTGTCTGATCTGCTGGGGGCTGGGCTCTCAGCATCTGCCGACAGGCCTTGCGGAGGTTCCTGGGAGGAGAGCGTCACCCAGAGGAGAACACCTGCCAGCAGCGTGGCTGCACCTACCATGGCGATACCCCAACGTGCCTTGGGGGGCAGGCGTCGTGTCGGTGCACCGAAGCCGTCCAAATGTGTCTTCAAGGTCTGTTCGGCTCGGTGCTCTCCGGTCTCCCGCGCGGTTGGCGGGGAGAGTGAAGGCTGCTGCTGTGGGGTGGATGGCGCCTCTTGTGTCGGGGGCTGGTCGGGCGTTGGGGAGACCCGAACAGTGGGCGCATGCGGACGCTGTGAAGATGGAGGTCGCGCCTCAGTGCCGAATTGAGCGAGCTGGTGGATTGCCGCGTCCCCACTGAGCCGCTGTCCCGGGTCCTTCGAGAGCAACCCCAGCAGAGTGGGTGTCAGACCCGCAGCTCGGCGTGGCAGCGCGGGTTCTTCGAAGAGAAGTGCTGTAAGGGTGGCCACATCAGTGTCGCGGCTGAATGGACCCTGGCCTTCGACCGCAAAGTACAGAGTGGCACCGAGCGAGAACATATCTGAGGCTGCTGTTGGCGGCGACCCGTGGGCTCGTTCCGGGGCGATGTACTGGGGGGTTCCGATGATCCCGGAGGGCGAGGTCAGCCGAGGCTCGTCAGAGTCTTGTTGCAGCGAAATTCCGTAGTCAGCCAGCATGACGCGCCCGACGTCCTCGGCGGCCGAGTGATTGGTCACGGAACCAGTCAGCAGAATGTTGGCAGGTTTGACGTCCCGATGCACGATGCCGAGCTGGTGGCCTGCGCTGAGTGCATCGAGCACAGCCAGCCCAATCCGGGCGCACGCCACCGGCGACAGGGGGCCGCCCTCGCGTACCACCTCCCCGAGGTCTCGCGCGCCGGGTACGTTCTCCATGACAATCCAAGGAAGGCCGCCGTCCTCGATGACGTCATACACCGTCACCACGTGAGGATTGCTGCGCAGCCGGGCAGTGTGCCTTGCCTCGACCCGGGCTCTGGCGATGCGGCCTTCCAGTTCCTTCTTGGGGGTGTCGGGCGGGACGAAGATCTCCTTGAGGGCGACATCGCAGACCAGTTCCTGATCGTGGGCAGACCAGACCCGTCCCATGCCGCCGGCTCCAAGCTTGCGCTGCAGGCGGTACCGCCCGGCGATCACCCGGCCAGCGGCGTCATCCGTGCCCGTCATGCGTGCCTTCCCTGCAGTCCGGAGCGGTGCGGACACCACGGCCGGGCGGAGATCCTAACCTGTATGGCCACACACTAGGATCATCTATGAAGAATGCGGGTACATGGGAAACCTGTGTCGTAGAGTCCATGCCCAGCCGACGACGCCCTGCTGCAGCTGCCAACCAACAAGCGGAGACACCCAGGCAGACTCGGTGAGCTGAGCGGTCGGAACACTCCTCAATCAGCCTGGTGACGGCTGAGCTGACTTCTCGCCCTCTTCGCTGAAGCGGCGGCGCGCCTCCTTGCCGACACGTGACGATCGAGGAGTGGTTGCCCGGCCGTTCTGGTGATCGAGTGGCGGCGGTTGGAACATCGGTACAGCGGTTATCGGTGAGATTGATCTTGACAAGGTGGGACCGCTGAGCGTCGTGTCCGGGGACGCAGGCCGAAGTGGTTCAGTCAAGGGCTGCCATGCCGAGCGGCGGTAGGCATGTCAGTGCCCAGGCGAGAGCTTGGCGCCCGTGGCGATCGGGACTGGTCCCGCTGCGCGATCGACTCGGTCAACATGCGGGCCCTGAAAAGGGGGACCTGACAGGCCCGAATCGTGTCGACAGGGGCAAGTACGGCTCGAAGACCCACTTGATCACGGAGCGGACCGGTCTGCCCCTGTCCGTCGGAATCTCGGGCGCGAACCTGCATGACGGCCAGGCCCTTGAGCCCCTCGTCCGTGGCATACCGCCCATCCGCTCGAGTCGCGGGCGCCGACGGCGCAAGCCCGGCAAGCTCCATGCAGACAAGGGCTACGACTACGCCCACCTGCGGAAATGGTTACGTGGACGCGGGATCAAGCACCGCATAGCCCGCAAGGGCATCGAGTCCTCGCAGCGACTGGGCCGACACCGCTGGACCATCGAACGCACCATGGCCTGGCTCGCCGGCTGCCGCCGTCTCCACCGTCGCTACGAGCGCAAAGCCGAGCATTTCCTTGCCTTCACCAGCATCGCCTGCACCCTCATCTGCTACCGCAGACTTGCCAAATGAGATGACGCCTTAGGGGTCCTAACAAAGGCGTTGGACGTGGCGGTGGGTGATGAGGCAGGTGGCGAGGCCGAGGAAGGCCTCGTGGATGTCGTCGCGTCGTTCC
>NZ_JBSGZI010000044.1:0-57127 GCF_053610945.1 Streptomyces sp. NPDC054849 | reverse complement strand
GAGTCGATGTCCTGTGGGCCATGCTCCGCGACAAGAGGCTGTTCACCTCCACCCCGCCGACCCCGGCGGCGGCTTGACACGGTCATTGAGATTCCTCCCGAGAGCACTGACGCAAGAGGACCGGCGGAAGTGCCGGTCACATTCCATATCATCTCGGACATTTGCGGCTGACCGCCCGTTGGGATGCTCCGGCCGGGGGGTGCCTCGCGGATGCATGGGGGTGGATTTCTGTACCGACAGGCAGCACCATGCCCGCACTGCACGCGCTACTCGCGCGTAACAAGGTAAAGGGGGCTCGATGCTGACGGCCCGACAGGGACTGCCGGTACTTCTGACGCTCTGCCTGGCGCTGACGGCGCCTTTGGCGGCCCACGCCGCCGACCGGGGCCCGGCCGGGTCCTCCGACCAGGTGTCAGCCCGCAATCCGGTGGTCTTCGTCCACGGTTACAACGCCGATCCGGGCGTATGGGGAGCCCTGCGCGCGGACCTGCGGGCCGCCGGGTACGCCGACTCCGAGCTCCACTCCTTCGGCTACGACACCCACCGGTCCGTCAACGAGGTCCTCGCCGGACGGCTCGGCGCCTACGTCGACCAGGTCCGCCGGGAGACCGGCGCAGCCAAGGTCGACGTCGTCTCGCACTCCTTCGGCTCGCTGGTGAGCCGCTGGTACGTGAAATTCGGCGGCGGCGCGGCCACCGTCGGCCACTGGGTCTCCCTGGCCGGGCCCAACCGGGGCACCTCCACCGCATGGGCCTGCGCCCTGTGGGACCAGGCGTGCCGGGACATGACCCCCGGTTCATACGTGGTGAAGAACCTGAACAGCGGGGACGAGACCCCGGGCCCGGTGCGGTACGCGACCTTCTGGTCCGACTGCGACGAGGTCGTCAACCCGGACGACAGCGTGCCGCTGACGGGGGCGGCCAACACGCCCGTCGGCTGCCTCGAGCACAACGACCTGCTCGGAGACGACGGGACCTCGGCGGGGGTGCGCGCCTTCCTCGCCTCCTGACGCCCGACTCCTGCTTCCCGTCCCCCCTAACCTCCGACCGCCCCGCGCCCGGCGGAGTCCCCCGTGCCGGCGGAGTCCCCCGTGCCGGCGACGGCGACCCGCTGGAGCAGGCCGTACGTGAACTCCGCGACGCAGGGCCGCCCCTGCGCGGCGAAGGCGAGGCGCCAGCGGGTCGGCGCGGTGCCCTCCATCGGCCGTACGGGGGCGAAGGCCCGCGCCACCTCGTCCACCGTCGCCGACCAGGGCCGCAGATCGTCCGGCGACGCCAGTACGGGCCCCCGCGCGCCCGGGGCCCGTACGAGCCACTCGTTCCACACCACCCCGCCCGGCGCGGCGAGCACCTCGAAGCGCAGGTCCGGCCAGAGCGGCAGCGGCCACAGCAGTGCCTCGCACTCCAGATCGCCGATCGTGCGGCGCTCGGCGGAATCCGGCGGGCCGAGCACCGAGCGGTACCGGGCCAGCGCGCCGCGGGAGCGGGGCGAGCGGACCATCGCCTGCCAGTGCTTGTTGGCCTCCCGCTGGTCCGCGAGCGAGGCGCCCAGCCGGCGGCGGGCCTCGTCGGCGAGCTCGGGCTGGAAGTCCGCCATCCGCCGCAAGAGCACCAACTGGAAGGCGGTCGGCCCGAAGGAAGTCATGGAGAAACCATTCCACACAGGATCCTTACGTTCTCGGGATACGGATGTTGCCGCAGACCACGTAGCCTGCGGGCGCCATGAACTACTGCCACGCGTGCCGGAGGCATCTCAACGGCGCACTCGCGTGCGCCGGATGCGGAACTCCGGCTGAGTACCTGATACCCGCCGCGTCCGTTGCCGCGCCCGTCCCCGGGCCCGCCGCCGAGGTGCCGGTCGCCGAGGCGCCGGCCGCGCTGGCCGACGTGTTCGCCGACTCGCTGGTCGTGCTGTCCGCGCCGAGTGAGCGGAGGGCCGGTGCGCGCCGCCGGGCCACGCACCGACGGCGCCGCCGGACCGTGCTGACCATCTCGCTCGGGCTGCTGATCGCCCTCGGCGGCTCGCTGGCGGTGGCCCGGATGGCCACCGACGGGGACCGCACCGACCGGGCCGCCAAGGTGGTGCTGACCGACGACGGCCCCCAGCAGCCGGCCCCCCTGCCGGATCTGCCGACGGCCGGTGCGCCCACGGGGTCCGGCAAGGCCACGGCGAAGGCCGCCCCAGGGACGAAGAAGGCCGGGCCCGGGGCGCCGACCGGGGGCGTCGCGCAGCCGGGGCTGACACCCTCCGCCCCCGCACCCGCGACCTCGGGGCCGGTGTCCGGCACCCCCGGCCCGGGGAAATCCGTACAGGGCGCGACGGGGCAGCCCTCGGAGAGCGTCTCGGGCGATGCGCCGACGTCGCAGCCCCCGTCCCCGACGAAGCCCGCCCCCACGCCCACACCGACCAAGGACTGCGGCTTCCTGGGCATGCTGTGCTGGGGCGACTGACCAGGGCTTGCGTGTCTTTCGGAGCGTGACGGGCCGACACGATCCGCGACGTACGCCCTAGCCTCCCAGCATCCGCTTGAGCAGGTCCCGCAGCACCGCCCGCTCCGCCGGGGACAGCCCGGCCAGCGGTTCGCGCGCGAAGTCCAGCGACTCGCGCAGCCGCTCCGCCGTCTGGAGACCCTCCTCGGTGGGGGCGGCCAGCTTGACCCGCCGGTCGGCGGGGTCCGGGCGGCGCTCGACCAGCCCTCCCCGCTCCAGCCGGTCGACGATCCCGGTCACGTTCGAGGGCTCGCACCGCAGCTTCTGCGCGATGCGGCGCATCGGCATGGGCTCCAGCGAGAGCAGATTCAGCACCTTGGCCTGGGCGCCGGTCAGCTGATGGCTGGCGGCCGCGTGCTCGTACTCCAGGTGGTACCGGGTCACGACGTCGCCGATGAGTTCGACGACCTCGACGGTCACTGGGTCTACGCGACGACTGGGCATGGAACCAGCGTACCCATTTACTTGACAACATGAAATATCCAGGCGCATGGTTGTTTCACCTAGTGAAGCAATTCCGTCCTTACCAGGAGCGCCGCATGTCTGAGATCCCCGCCGTCAGCCGCGAGTGGCACCTCGTCCGCCGCCCGCAGGGCTGGCCCGTCGCCGAGGACTTCGCCCTGCGCGAGGTGCCCGTGTCCGCCGAGCCGGCCGCCGGCCGGATCCTCGTGCGCAACCTGCACATGTCCGTGGACCCGTACATGCGCGGCCGGATGAACGACGTGAAGTCGTACATCCCGCCCTTCCAGCTGGACCGGCCCATGGACGGCGGAGCGGTCGGCGAGGTCGTCGCCTCCAACGCCGAGGGCTTCACCGTCGGCGACCACGTCCTGCACGGCCTGGGCTGGCGTGAGTACGCGGAGCTCGACGCCGCGCACGCCACCAAGGTGGACGCCGCGCTCGCCCCGCTCTCCGCCTACCTCGGCGTCCTCGGCATGCCGGGCCTGACCGCCTACGCCGGGCTCTTCGAGGTCGCCTCCTTCAAGGAGGGCGACGCCGTCTTCGTCTCCGGCGCCGCGGGTGCGGTCGGCGGCCTCGTGGGCCAGTTCGCCAAGATCAAGGGCGCGTCCCGGGTGATCGGCTCCGCCGGCTCGGACGAGAAGGTGACGCTCCTCACGGAGAAGTACGGCTTCGACGCCGCCTTCAACTACAAGAACGGCCCCGTCGGCGTGCAGCTGAGGGACTCGGCCCCCGAGGGCATCGACGTCTACTTCGACAACGTCGGCGGGGACCACCTGGAGGCCGCCATCTCCTCCATGAACGTGAACGGCCGGGCCACCCTGTGCGGCGCGATCGCCCACTACAACGACACCGAGGCCGCCCCCGGCCCGCGCAACCTGATGCAGGTCATCGGCAAGCGCCTGCGGCTGCAGGGCATCCTCGTCAACGACCACGCCGGACTGCAGCAGCAGTTCGTCCAGGACGTCGCCGGATGGCTGCGTTCCGGTGAGCTGCGCTACGACGAGACGGTCGTCGAGGGCGTCGAGAACGCCACCTCGGCCTTCCTCGGCATGCTCCGCGGCGAGAACACCGGAAAGATGATCGTTTCTTTCACCGGTTAGGCTCACTCCACAACCGTCGTGACCGTGGGCGCGAGTCGCGGCGATTACCAGGAGGATCATTCTTCATGTCCATCCAGCAGTCCGACGTCGCGTACACCGCTGTGGCCACCGCCGAGAACGGCCGTGACGGCCGCGTCGCCACCCACGACGGTCAGCTCGACGTCGTCGTGAACCCGCCGAAGGAGCTCGGTGGCAGCGGCGCCGGTACCAACCCGGAGCAGCTGTTCGCCGCCGGCTACAGCGCCTGCTTCCAGGGCGCCCTGGGCGTCGTCGCCAAGAACGTGAACGCCGACATCTCCGGCTCCACGGTCACCGCCGAGGTCGGCATCGGCAAGAACGACGAGGGCTTCGGTCTGATCGTCAAGATCTCCGCCGTGATCCCGAACGTGGACGCCGCCACCGCCAAGGACCTCATCGAGAAGGCCCACGAGGTCTGCCCGTACTCCAAGGCCACCCGCGGCAACATCACCGTCGAGCTCGCCGTCTGATCCGGCGCAGCTCAGCGAAGGCCGCACCCCGACGGGTGCGGCCTTCGCCGTAAACTGGCCCCATGCATGATCTTGCGGGGGGCTTCCGGTATCTGCTGGCCGGACAGCGATGGGTGTTCGGACACGGCCGGTGGTTCGGTTTCGGGCTGCTGCCCGGGCTCGTGTCGTTCATCCTCTACGTCGGCGCGCTGATCGGCCTCGGCTACGGCGCCGACGACCTGACCGCCTGGGCCACCCCCTTCGCCGACGGCTGGTCCTCCCCGTGGCTCGCCATCTTCCGAGGCTTCCTGACCGCGCTGCTCTTCAGCCTGGGGCTCTTCCTCGCGGTGATCACCTTCACCGCCGTTACCCTGCTGATCGGCCAGCCCTTCTACGAGTCCCTCTCGGAGCAGGTCGACCGCACCGAGGGCGGCGAGGTCCCCGAGTCGGGGCTCCCGCTCTGGCTGGAGCTGTGGATCTCGGCCCGCGACAGCGTGAAGGTGCTCGGCCGGGTCCTGCTGTACGGGATCGTGCTCTTCGCCCTCGGTTTCATCCCGGTGATCGGGCAGACCGTCGTCCCGGTGCTCGGGTTCTGCGTCTCCGGGTACTTCCTCACCCAGGAACTCACCGCCGTGGCCCTGCAGCGGCGCAAGGTGGACCTCCCCGACCGGCTGGCGCTGCTGCGGTCGCGGCGGATGCTGGTGCTGGGCTTCGGAGTGCCGCTGGTGCTCGCGTTCCTGGTGCCGCTGGTCGCGGTGCTCCTGATGCCGGGCGCCGTGGCCGGGGCCACGCTGATGGCGCGCGACCTCATGCGGACCGACGAGGCTCCGGCCGCCGAAACCACCCCCGCAGGCTTCGGACCGCCCCCGCCGGCGTACTCGTAACGCCGCTCCCCGACCGTCCTACCGCTTCAGCAGCGTGATCGCCCCCGCCGTGTCCTCACCGCCGTGGGCGGCCGGATCGGCGGCCAGCCGGCGGTGCATCAGGTCCAGGTACGGGGCGATCAGCTCGGCGCTGACCCCCTGCTGCTCGGCCGTGCGCAGCAGGGTGCCGGTGGCCGCGGTCTGCATCGCCAGGTTGGACACCACCCCGGTGGTGAAGTCCCGCGTGGTCAGCCGCTCGGCCGCGTTGCCGACGAAGAAGCCCATCGCGCCGAGCCACTCGGACAGCAGCGGGGCCAGGTCCTTCGGGGCGATGTCCTCGCCCTCGATCAGCGCGTAGGCGTGCGAGATGCCGGCGAACATCCCGTACATCGCGCTGAGCAGCGCCACGTCGTGCAGGGCCGCGTGACCGGGGTCCTCGCCGACGAAGCGGGCCCCGGCCGGCACCTCCAGCGTCGCCCGGTGGGTGTCGAAGAGTGCGCGCGAGCCGCTGTAGAAGACGTAGCCCCCGGCCTCCGGGACGCCGATCATCGTCGGGGTGGCCATGATCCCGCCGTCCACGAACCGGGCGCCGCGCTCCTCGGCCCAGGCGGCGCGTGCGCGTCCCTCGGCCGGAGTGCCGGTGGTGAGGTTGACCAGGTCCTTGCCGGTCAGGTCGATGCCGTCCAGGGCGGAGCCGACGGTGGCGTCGTCCAGCAGGCAGACCACGACCAGTCCGTTCGCGGCGACGGCCTCGGCCGGGCTCGCCGCGACGAGGGCCCCTTCGGCGGCCAGCGCCCCGGCCTTGGCGGCGGTGCGGTTCCAGACGGTCGGGGAGTGCCCGGCGGCGAGCCAGGTGCGGGCCAGGGCGGTGCCCATGTCGCCGAGTCCGAGCAGGGTGAGCGAGTTCTTCGGTGCGTTGTCGGTCATGGCGTTTAGCCTGGTGGCAGGCCGGGAGACGCTCAAGTACGCACCTTGGAGTGGGTGGTTACCCCAAGGTGAGCAAGCAGGTGGGGAGGGGTGCGCGATGGCGGTGACACGAAGGCCCGGTGCGGATCACTGCGGGATCGCCGCGGCGATGTCCGTGATCGACGGCAAGTGGAAGGTATCGCTCCTGTGGGAGCTGGAGCAGTGCCCGCGCCGCTTCGGTGAACTGCGCAGGCTCGTCCCCGGTGTCTCCGAGAAGGTGCTCGCCGCCCAGCTGCGCGAGCTGGAGACCGACGGCATCGTGCACCGCGAGGTGTACGACGAGGTTCCGCCGCGCGTCGAGTACTCCCTGACGCCGCTGGGCCGGGAGCTCAACGCGGCCCTGGAGGCCCTGGGGGAGTGGGGTGCGAAGCACCTGCTCGCGGATTCCGCCTAGCCCCGCGTTGCCGAACGGTGATCGGTTACCGGCCCCCGCCTACCCCGGGCGGGCCCGTAGTATGCACGGGAGCAAGTGCCAAGGCTGTCTCTCACCGCCCTTGAGTTCGCCCTGGCCCGGAGCTTCGGCCGGGCCGGGAGCCGGGCAGCGGCTTGCCGAGCCACGACCGGCCGCCGGGCCGAGGACCGACCAGCAGTAGGGACACAGCAGTGACAGTCAGTACCGAGGGCACGGTGGCCGTGCTGCCCCCGGGCGGACCGGCCGCGCCCGCCCGCCCGATACCGGCGAGCCGACGCGGGCTCGGTTCCCGCGGCACGCTCCTGCTCCTCGAAGCCCTCGTCGCCTTCGCCGCGGCGCTCGTGCTTCCGCTGCTGGCCCGCGGCTTCGAGCTCAACCCCCTGAACCGGATCGCGCAGGTCAGCGGCCTCGCCGCGATCCAGCTGCGGTTCGCGCTCGTCGGACTTCTGTTCATCGCCGCGGTGGCGCTGGCCGTGCGGCTGCGCAAGGGCCGGCACTTCGACCTGGCCGCCCGGTTCGCCGCCGCCGCCCTCGCAGGTCTCGCCAGCGGCTTCGTCGCCGCCGGCGCGGTCGTCGCGCTCCACGGCACGCCCTGGCCGATGTTCGGGCTCAACGGCGACAGCGGCCGCATCGTCGAGTGGGCCCACGCGGTGGCCAACGGCCGCCCTTCGGGCTCCCCGGTCTACCCGCCGGCCCCCCTCTACACGCTCGGCTACTACGCCGAGTGGTTCCGCGGCGGCAACACCGCGTACGCCTTCAAGGACCTCCAGATCCTCGGCGCCGCCGCCTTCGGCCCCCTGGTCTACCTCTGCTGGCGCATGCTGCTCGGCCCGGTCCGGGCCCTCGCCTTCGGCGTGGCCCCGGCCTTCGCGCTGATCGACGCGTACAAGCCGTACAGCCAGACGGTGCTCGTGGTGCTGGTGCCGGTCCTGGTGGCGCTGGTGGTGTCGCTGAGCCGCAGCGGATCGCAGGGCTGGCGGCCGCTCCTCCTCAAGGGCGCCGGCTTCGGAGCGCTGCTCGGCGTGCTGTTCCTTACCTACTCGGGCTGGTTCCTGTGGAGCGCGGCGGGTGTGCTGTTCGCCGCCCTGCTGTACTTCCCGTGGCGGGCCGGCCGGCTCGGCCGCCTCAAGGGCGCGGCCTTCCTCGGTGCCTCCCTGGCGGCCTTCCTCGTGGTCGCCGGGCGCTACCTCGTGGTCATGCTGACCGAGGGCCAGACCACCAAGGACTACAACTTCCGGTTCGACAACTTCACCGACCCGGCGTACTACCTCATGTGGCGCACGGACATGCCCGGCAAGGTCGGCGAATGGCCGCCGCCCGGCGAGTACGGCGGGGTCGGGCTGTTCGCCCTGGTCACCTTCGTCTGCCTCGGTGCCGCGATCTGGCTGGGCCTGCGCAAGCCGATGGTCGTCACCATCGCCGCGATGTTCATCAGTGCGTGGGTGATGCGCATGTACATCGCCTCCCACATGTACGAGACGCAGACCGTCCAGCTCTACACCCGCACGAACAACCAGCTGCTCTACTGCGGGCTGCTGCTGTGCGCCCTGGTCGTCCACCTGGTCTCCCAGCGGATGGCCGCGCGCCGGTCCGAGGCCCCGCCCGGCTCCGAAACCCAGCCCGGTTCCGAAACCCGGTCCGGAGCCGGGGCCGGCTCCGGCGCCTCAGGGGGTACGGCGAGCACCGGCTTCCCCGGTCGCGAGGGTGCGGTGATCGGAGCGCTGTGCGCCCTGCTGCTGCTCCTCGGAACGGTCTCCTCCTCGATGGCCGACCGCTACATGCCGGCCAAGGAGAACACCTACCGGATCCTGCCCTGGGTGTCGCACACCATCACCGAGCGGGACGGGAGCTGCCCGAAGTACGCGCCCGGCGGCACCTGCTCCAAGGACGGCGACCAGAGCTGGCTGAGCTTCATCCGATGACCCGGGGGAACCGATGATCTCCGCACTGACGCGGCTGGCCGACTGGTCGGCCAGAACACCCAAACGGCTCTGGCTGATCGCGTTCGCGCTGTTCTTCGCGCTCACGGGCTCCTGGTCCGCCGCCAGCCCCCTTGGCAGCTCCCCCGACGAACACGCGCACTTCATCCGTGCCGCAGCCGTCGCCCGGGGACAGATCGGCGGACCCCAGGTGATGGTCCCGCACACGGTGGCGGGCATCGAGGGGCAGTTCGCCGAGACCGGGGTGCAGCTTCCGGAGTGGTACCGCAACCTGCCCACGGTGCACGAGTGCTACTCGTGGCGGGAGTCGAAGCCCGCGTCCTGTGCGCCGTCGCTCGGCACCTCCGAGAAGACCGTGCAGACCACCACGGCGGCCGGCCGCTACCACCCGGCCTACTACCTGGTGACCGGCTGGCCGAGCCTGCTGGCCGAGGGCCCCAAGGGGCTGTACCTCATGCGCTTCATGTCGGCGCTGCTCTGCTCGGCCCTGCTGGCCAGCGCGGTGGTCACGGCCGCCGAATGGCGCCGCCGCTCGCTGGCGATGCTCGGCGTGCTCGCCGCGGCCACGCCGATGACGCTGTACATGTCCGGCATGGTCAACCCCAGCGGCGGCGAGATCGCCGCCGGGATCCTGGTGTGGACGGCCCTGCTGTCGATCGTGCTGTCGCCCGACCCGGTGCTGCTGAACCGCCGGCTCGCCCGGCTCGGCGTCGGCGGTCTGGTACTGATCAACATCCGGCCGCTCGGACTGATCTGGTTCGGCGGGGCGGTCGTCTTCTGCCTGTTGCTGACGCAGCGGCGCGGAGTGCTGGGATCGGTGGTGCGCCGCAAGGCACTGTGGCTCTGGACGGCCCTCCTGGGCGTGGCGACGGCCGGTGCGCTGCTCTGGGCGGCGAGGCATCCGGACAACTCGAAGATCGACATCCCCGACTCGCTCACCTCGGGCTTGGCCGCGAAGAAGACCCTCGGCAACACCGAGGTGTACATCAAGCAGATGCTCGGGTTCTTCGGATGGCTGGACACCCCCGGCCCGGCCCTCATGTATCTGGTGTGGACGGCGGTGCTCGCGACGCTCGTGGCGCTGGCGCTGGTCTACGGCCGCAAGCGCGACGTCGTGGCCGTGCTCGGCATGCTCGTGGCCGTCGTGATGGTGCCGGTGGCCGCGCAGGCCTCGCAGGCGGAGCGGATCGGCATGGTGTGGCAGGGCCGTTACCTGCTGCCCTTCGCCGTCGGCCTGCCGCTGATGGCGGTGCTGATCTGCGCCACGCGCGCCCCCGAGCGAGGCCTTCCCTGGCGCCGGCTGGCCGGCTTCTGCGTCGCAGGCCTCGCGCTGGCCGACGTGGCGGCGTTCTACTGGACGCTGCGCCGGTTCACCGTCGGCACCGGCGGTTCGTGGGTGGCGACGCATGCGCACTGGGCCCCGCCCGGCGGCTGGGTGCTCTGGACCGGCGTGTACGCGGTGGCGGCCCTCACCGTCGTGGTGCCCGCCCTCGCCTCGGACCGCACGACCGCCGCGCCGCAGCTCCCGGACCTCGGCACCCCGCGTTCGGGCCGCCACTCGCGGGTGCCCGAGCCCGCCTGACGTACCGGTCAGACGGCGGGGGCGACTTCGGCGGTCACCACGGACGGCGTACGGTCGTCCGCCTCGGCCAGCAGGGCGCCGCCCGGCGCCCACACGGCCGCGCGGCCGCAGCCGGTCCACGGGCCCGCCGGGCCGACGTGGTTGGCGAGGACCACGTACAAGCCGTGCTCCCGGGCGATCCCCGGGTACACGGTGGCGCGTTCGCGGATCCCGTCGCCCGTCCCGTACAGGGAGCTCGCCAGGTGGACCCGGCAGCCGTCGGCCGCTCCCCGGCCCGGCAGGTCGGGGAAGTGGTTGTCGTAGCAGATGCCCAGCGAGAAGCGGATCCCCCCGAGCGCGAAGCGACCGTCGCCCTCGCCGGGCTGGAAGACCTCCTGCTCGTGCCGGAAGAGGTGCTGCTTCTCATACGTCGTCATGTGCGCGCCGTCCGCGCCGTACACCAGCGTCGCGATGGCCGGCCGCGGGCCGCCGGTGGGCAGGGCGACGCTGACCACGGTGGCGATCCCGGCGGAGCGCAGCGGATCCAGGCGGGGGTCGTCGGCGGCCGTCCACAGACCCGGATCGGCGGCCAGCGCGGCCGGCTCGTACCCGGTGAGCGTGAACTCGGGGAAGACGACCAGCTCGGCGCCCTCCTCGCGGGCCACGGCCGTGAGGGCGGCGGCCCGCGCGGCGTTGGCGGGGACATCGGCGGGAACGCAGGTCATCTGCGCTGCGGCGATCCTCACGTGCTCGGCGGGGTGGGGCGGCCCGGGGCCGGTGAGACGGTCACCGACTCGATCACGACGTGGTGGTCGGAGAAGGCCGTGTCGGTCACCGTGCACCAGCGCCGGGTCTCGCTGCTGAAGAGGTAGTCGATCTTCCCGCCGAAGGAGTGCGTGGCCCGGCCGGTGCGCGGTGAGTCCGTCTGCTCCTGGTCGCACTCCTGGTAGCCGGCGGCGTCGAGGCCGCGGCCGGTGGAGTAGAGCCCTGCCGGCCACACCCAGGCGTCCCTGGTGTTCGCGGCGTCAGGGGACAGCGCGTTGAAGTCGCCCCCGAAGACCGTCCGGGGGAAGGTGTCCACGATGGCCTTGATCTCCGCGAACTGGTCGTCCCGGTAGTCCCAGTCCGGGTGGTCCGGGTTGCTGCCCAGGCGCGCCGCGTGGACAGCGCACACCCGCACGCTCCAGGAGACCGCCGTCGCGCACTGGAAGGGGCTCTGCTGGCCGACGTACGGCTGCGTCACCGGGTACTCCCGCGCCTCCGCCATCGGGCCCTTGACCACGATCGCGGTTCCGATGCGGTCGGCCCGCCCGTCGTCCTCGCCGCAGCGGCTGTTCCACTTGCCGGCGGCTCCCTGCGACCACCGGTACGGGGCGAAGCTCTTGTTCCAGCCCGGGCCCAACTGGCCCATGAGTGCGGTGAGGTCGTCCTCGCACACCTCCTGGAGCAGTGCGACCTGGACGGAGTCGTTCTGGACGTGGTGCCTGACCACGTCGATCTTGTCCTGCGGCGTGCCGGTGCCCCCGCAATGCCAGGTGGAACGCTGCGAGCCGCACATGTTCCAGGACATGACCTGGAGGTCTCCCGCTCCGGCGGCGACGGCCGACGGCGTCCCCGGGCCGGCGGCGAGCAGCAGTGCGGTCAGCGCCCCGGCGGTCGTCTTCGCCCATCCGGACATTCCCATGGAGGACCCACCCCTCTCGTCGGACCTTGTCGATGATCAAGGTATCCGGCGGGCCGACGGGGTCAGCCGGGGGCCCCCGGGCCCCGCAGGAGCGTCAGGAAGGAGCGGAAGGCGGCCGGCATGTCCACCGATTCCGGGGCCAGCAGCCACTGATACTGCAGGCCGTCCATGACCGCCGTCAGCAGGGGGGCCGCCTGTTCCGGGGTCAGGCCCGAGGGGAGGCGGTCGCCGAACTCGGCGCGCAGCACCGCCGCCATCTCCGAGCGGACCTGTGCGTAGCGCTCGGTGAAGAACTCCCGCGCCGGGTGTCCGTCGGTGACGCTCTCGCCCAGCAGCGCCGAGAAGGTCTGCACGATGCCCGGCCGCATGGCGTTGTAGTCCACCAGCGAGGCCAGCAGGTCCAGCCGCCAGGCGCCGGCCGAGGCGCGCGAGCCGCCGCCGGTGTCCCAGCGGTCGCGCTCCTCCAGCACGGCGACCAGCAGGGCCTCCTTGGTCGGGAAGTAGTGCAACAGCCCCTGCTGGGTCAGGCCCACGCGCTCGGCGACCGTGCTCAGGGACGCACCGCGGTAGCCGCGCTCCGCGATCACCTCGACGGCCGCGCGGACGATCTCCCCGCGGCGCTCCTCGCTCCTCGCCCTGACCATCGCCCGGCACCCCTTCCCTTTCACTCCCGCCAGCAGGACCGTACGGCATCCAAAGGTCACGAACAGATCACAAACCCTACCGTTCAACAGGCAACAGGTCCACGATGAGGGTCACCGCACCGCACCGCACCGCACCCGCACTCGCACCCGCACTCAACGAGGAGGCACGGCCGTGACCGATGCCGATCAGGTCCGCGATCAGATACGCAACGACGCCGTGGAGGCGGCGCTGGGGAAACTGGACCTCGACACGAAGGCCCGCCTGCTGGCCGGCCACGACATGTGGTCCCTGCCGGCCGTCCCCGGCATCGGGCTGCAGTCCCTGGTCATGTCGGACGGCCCCATCGGAGTCCGCGGCGTGCGCTGGACCGCCGACGACCCGTCCATCGCCCTGCCCTCCCCGACCGCGCTCGCCGCGGCCTGGGATCCCGAACTCGCCCGGCACGCCGGCCGGCTCCTCGCCCAGGAGGCCCGCCGCAAGGGCGTCCACGTCCTCCTCGCACCCACCGTCAACCTGCACCGCTCCCCGCTCGGCGGCCGCCACTTCGAGTGCTACTCCGAGGACCCCCACCTCACCGGCGCCATCGGCAGCGGCTACGTGACCGGCGTCCAGGAGGGCGGGGTCGGCACCACCGTCAAGCACTTCGTCGGCAACGACGCCGAGACCGACCGGTTCACCGTCGACGGCGTCATCGCCCCGCGCCCGCTGCGCGAGCTCTACCTGGCGCCCTTCGAGGCCATCGTCGCCAACGCCCACCCCTGGGGCATCATGACCGCGTACAACCAGGTGAACGGCACGACCATGACCGAGCACCGGTACCTGGTGAACGAGGTACTGCGCGGCGAATGGGGCTTCGACGGCTTCAACGTCTCCGACTGGATGGCCGCCCGCTCCACCACCGGCGACATCGAGGGCGGCCTCGACGTGGCCATGCCCGGCCCCACCACCGTCTACGGACTCGCCCTCGCCGAAGCCGTCCGTGCCGGGGAGGTCCCCGAGTCCGCCGTCGACGAGGCCGTCCGCAACGTCCTGCGCCTCGCCGCCCGCGTCGGCCTCCTGGAGGGCGCCCCCGCCGTCGTCGAGGCCGCCCCGGCCCCGATCGACGGCCAGGCACTGGCCCGCGAACTCGCCGCCCGCGGCTTCGTCCTGGTCAGGAACCAGGCAGTGCTGCCGCTCGACGCGACGGCCGGCGGTACCGTCGCCCTCATCGGGGCCGCCGCCCGCGACGCCCGCGTCCTCGGCGGCGGCAGCGCCACCGTCTTCCCCGAGCGGGTGGTCTCCCCGCTCGACGGCCTCACCGCGGCCCTCCCGGACGGGGCCCTGACCTACGCCGTCGGCGCCGACCCCTCCGACGAACCCACCCCCGCCGACAAGGGCTTCGCGCTCCGCGCCGTCTGCCGCGACGCCTCCGGGGCGGTCCTCGGCGAGGGCAGTCTGCCGTCCGGCCAGGTCCAGTGGATCGGCGACGACCTGCCCGCGGGTGTCACGTACGAGGCCATGGCGAGCATCGAGGTCACAGGGACGTTCCTGCCGCGCGAGAGCGGGGAGCACGCCTTCGGGACCCGCGGACTCGGCGCCTTCACCCTCTCCGTCGGCGGCCGGACCCTCTGGAGCGGCGTCCAGGAGATGGGCGACGAGGCCGATCCCTTCGAGGCCTTCTTCGGCGCCCCCTGCGAGCGCGCCCGCGTCACCCTCGCCGAGGGTGAGCCCGTCGAGGTGTCACTGACCTACCAGGTCCCCGACGTGACCGCGCTGCCGCTCAAGGCGATCATGTTCTCGCTGCTCCACCTCGGTCCGCAGCGCGACGCCGACGAGCTGATCGCCGAGGCCGTGGCGGCCGCCCGCGCCGCCGACACCGCCGTCGTGGTCGTCGCCACCACCGAGCGCGTGGAGTCCGAGGGCTTCGACCGGCGCGATCTCAGGCTCCCGGGGCGCCAGGACGACCTGGTGCGCGCCGTCGCCGCCGTCAACCCGAACACCGTGGTCGTCGTCAACGCCGGTTCGCCGGTGGAGCTCCCGTGGCGAGAGGACGTCGCCGCCGTGCTCCTGACCTGGTTCCCCGGGCAGGAGGGCGGGGCCGCGCTGGCCGACGTACTCTTCGGCGACGTGGAGCCGGGCGGGCGGCTGCCCACCACGTGGCCCGCCCGGTACGAGGACGCGCCCGTCACCGAGGTCGTCCCCACCGACGGGCGACTGGAGTACCGCGAGGGGCTCTTCATCGGCTACCGGGCGTACGAGAAGCACGCCGTCGCCCCCGCCTACCCCTTCGGGCACGGCCTCGGCTACACCGACTGGGCGTACGAGTCCCTGGAGGCGACCGCCGACACGGTCCGGGTCCGCGTCACCAACACCGGCACCCGGCCCGGCCGCGAGGTCGTCCAGGTCTATCTGGCGCCCGTGGCCGACGGCGTGGAGCGGCCGGCGAGCTGGCTCGCCGGCTTCGCGGGCGTCGCGGCGGGCCCCGGCGAGACCGTCGAGGCCGAGATCGCCCTGCCCGCCCGGGCCTTCGAGATCTGGGACGAGGAGGCCCGCGGCTGGCGGCGGATCGGCGGCGCCTACGAGGTCCGCGCGAGCCACGCGCACGGGGACACCCGGCTGACGGCGACGCTCGACGTGGCGTGACACACCGTATGGCCGGAAATCACCCCTGAAAAGCCGGTCCGGGGGCGGGCCCTGACACCCGCCTCCGGACCTTCGCGCACACGAGCGTCAACGCAGCGGCTCGGCCGCCGTCACCTGGCGGTGCGCCAGTTCCGCCAGCCGCGCCTGACCGTCCTTGCCCGGATGGAACCAGTCCCAGCGACTCAACTGCTCCGCCGCGAAGGGGTACTGGAACACCGCGCCGCCGTCGTAGCGGCACAGCGCGTCCTTCGCGCAGACCTGGCGCAGCACCTCGTTGTACTCGACCACCCGCGCCCGCACCTGCTCGCGCCGGGCCGTGGCACCCGTGGTCGCCGACAGCGGATCCGCCAGCATCGACTGACAGATGCCCAGCTTCCAGATCTGCCGGATCATCGGGCTGTCCTTGCCCTGCTCCCACAGCCGTTGAAGGTCCGGCACGCTGGAGACGTACACCTGGGAGGCGGGGGAGGCGGCCCGCAGATCCGCGAGGGCCTTCTCGAATCCGGCCCGGAACTCCGCCACCGGCGTCATCGTCGAAGCCGTGGGCCGGCAGGCGTCGTTCGAGCCCACCATCACCGTGACCAGGTCGGGCTTGTGTGCGGCGGCCGAGGCGAGCTGACCCGGCAGGTCCGCCATCCGCGAGCCGGTCACCGCGTAGTTCCAGCTGCGGGTCGGCGCCTCGGCGACCCCGAGCAGCCGGATGGCCAGCGAGCGGACCGAGGGGTCGTTCCCGGTGGCCCAGGAGGCCTCGGGGCAGTCGGCCAGCACCGAACAGGCGTCGAAACCGCGTGTGATGGAGTCGCCCACGGCAGCGATCGAGGCGGGCGCCGTGTTCCACCGCGGCGCGGCCTGCGCCCCGCGATCGCCCCGGTCGCCCGACCCGCCCGCGCTGCACCCGCCCACGGCCCCGGCCAGCAGCACCACCGCCGTGCCCGCGCCCGCGAGAGTACGGCGTGCGCGGCGGCGCGGAGCGGTGGTGCGCATGGGAAGGACGCCTCCTTGTGGCCCCCGCGTCGTTCGGGGGGTCCTGGTGAGTGAAAGCTGTGTGATGACGGGCTTCGGAGCGACCGTACGTCACACCATGACCCCTGGCGCACGGTAGCTTTTTCCCGTGGCGTTTCGGCCGCAGGTCCCGTAGCGCAATGTCAAATAATTTCCGTTACATTACATCACGTCACATACTGTCCGTTTTCTGGAGTTTATTCCCGACCTCGTCCACCACTGGAGGTCCCGGTGACGACACGTGGAGTTCTGTACGTGCATTCCGCACCGCGCGCGCTCTGCCCGCACGTGGAATGGGCTGTTGCGGGCGTGCTCGGGGTGAGGGTGAACCTCGACTGGATCAGGCAGCCCGCCTCCCCGGGCACCTGGAGAGCCGAGTTCTCCTGGCAGGCCGAAGCGGGCACCGCCTCGAAACTCGCCTCCGCGCTGCGCGGCTGGCACCTGCTGCGCTTCGAGGTGACCGCGGAGCCCTGTCCGAACGCCGAGGGCGAGCGCTACAGCTCCACCCCGGAGCTCGGCATCTTCCACGCCGTCACCGGCATGCACGGCGACATCCTGATCCCGGAGGACCGGCTGCGCGCCGCCCTCGCCCGGTCCGCACGCGGCGAGACCGACCTGGAGGCGGAGATCGCCAAACTGCTCGGCAAGCCCTGGGACGACGAACTGGAGCCCTTCCGCTACGCGGGCGAGGGCGCCCCCGTGCGCTGGCTCCACCAGGTCGTCTGAGTCCAGGCCCCACGCAGAAGGCCCACCCGGCATCACCCGGGTGGGCCTTCTGCGGTGTACGGACGACGCACACCGTGACCGTCGGTCGAGCAACCGCGCTAGACGCTACGGAACGCCAGGGTGACGTTGTGTCCGCCGAAGCCGAAGGAGTTGTTGATCGCGGAGATCGGGCCGTCGGCCGGCAGCTTGCGAGGCTCGCCGCGCACGATGTCCGCGTCGATGTCCTCGTCGAGCTCGTCGACGTTGATCGTCGGCGGGGCCAGCCGGTGGTAGAGCGCCAGCACGGTCGCGACGGTCTCGATACCGCCCGCGCCGCCCAGCAGGTGACCGGTCATCGACTTGGTCGCGGAGATCGCGATGTGGTCGAGGTCGTCGCCCAGCACCTTGCGCAGAGCCTTCAGCTCGGCCGTGTCACCCTGCGGGGTGGACGTGGCGTGCGCGTTCAGGTGGACCAGCTCGGCCGGGTCGAGACCCGTGTTGTCGAGCAGGTTCTGCACCGCGGCAGCGACACCGCGACCGGTCGGCTCCGGCTGCGCGATGTGGTGGCTGTCCGCGGACAGGCCCTGGCCCAGCACCTCGCAGTAGACCCGGGCTCCGCGCGCGGCGGCGTGCTCGGCGGACTCCAGGATGACGACGCCCGCGCCCTCGCCCAGGACGAAGCCGTCACGGCCCTTGTCGTACGGGCGCGACGCCTGCTCGGGGTTCTCGTTGTTCTTGGACATCGCCATCATGTTGGCGAACGCGGCGATCGGCAGCGGGTGGATCGCCGCCTCGGTGCCGCCCGCGACGACCACGTCGGCGCGGCCGGTACGGATCATCTCGACGGCGTAGCCGATGGCCTCGGCGCCGGACGCGCAGGCGCTCACCGGAGTGTGCACGCCCGCCTGGGCGTTGACCTCCAGGCCGACGTTGGCCGACGGGCCGTTCGGCATGAGCATGGGGACGGTGTGCGGGGAGACCCGGCGCACACCCTTTTCCTTCAGTACGTCGTACTGGTCGAGCAGAGTGGTGACACCGCCGATGCCGGAGGCGATCACGGTGCCCAGGCGCTCGGGTGCGATGGACGCGCCCGCCGCGTCGGCGGCTGATGTCACCGTGCCGGCCGGGGCGGTGTAGCCGGCGTCGGCCCACGCCTCACGGGCCGCGATGACGGCGAACTGCGCCGAGCGGTCCAGCTTGCGGGCCAGCGGCCGGGCCAGGACCTCGCTGGGGTCCACGGCGACCGGGGCGGCGATGCGTACCGGGAGTTCGGCGAAGCGCTCACCCTCGAGGGGCTTTACGCCGGAACGGCCGGCAAGCAGACCTTCCCAGGTCGAAGCGCTGTCGCCACCCAGCGGAGTGGTTGCGCCGATACCGGTGACGACCACGGTGCGATTGGTCGGGCTCACAGGAATTCTTTCTCCACGTCTCAGGGGGTGCTGAATTGTCACGGCGCCACCGCCAGGTGGCGACAAACGCTCGTCAGGCTCAGGCCTGGTGCTTGAGGATGTAGTCCGCGGCGTCGCCGACCGTCTTGAGGTTCTTGACGTCCTCGTCCGGGATCTTGACGTCGAAGCGCTCTTCGGCGGCGACGACGACCTCGACCATGGACAGGGAGTCGACGTCGAGGTCGTCGGTGAACGACTTCTCGATCTGGACGTCCTCGGTCGGGATACCGGCGATCTCGTTGACGATCTCCGCGAGACCCTCGACGATCTCTTCCTGCGTGGCGGCCATGTGGCGCTCCTTCTCTGGGTAACGGGGTAAAGCAGACCGGGATGTGGATCCGGGCCCTAGGGGAGGGTAACGACCGTCGCGGCGTAGACGAGTCCCGCCCCGAAGCCGATGACGAGCGCGGTGTCGCCGCTCTTCGCCGCTCCGGTCGCCAGGAGCCGCTCCATAGCGAGCGGGATCGAGGCGGCCGAGGTGTTGCCGGTGGTCTCCACGTCCCGGGCGACCGTGACGTGCTCCGGCAGCTTCAGAGTCTTCACCATCGAGTCGATGATCCGCATGTTTGCCTGGTGCGGAATGAAGACGTCCAGGTCGTCCGCGGTGATCCCGGCGGCGTCGAGCGCCTGCTGGGCCACCTTGGCCATCTCGAAGACGGCCCAGCGGAAGACCGCCTGGCCCTCCTGGGTGATGGCCGGGAACTTCTCGCCGCCGTCCCTGCCGAGGTACTCGTCCCACGGCACGGTCTGCTTGATCGTGTCGGACTTGTCGCCCTCCGAACCCCACACCGTGGGGCCGATGGCCGGCTCGTCCGAGGGGCCGACGACCACGGCGCCGGCGCCGTCGCCGAACAGGAAGGCCGTCGCGCGGTCCTCCAGGTCCGTCAGGTCCGAGAGCCGCTCCACGCCGATGACGAGGACGTACTGCGCCGAACCCTCCACGACCATGCCCTTGGCAAGGGTCAGACCGTAGCCGAAACCGGCGCAGCCCGCGGAGATGTCGAAGGCCGCGGGCTTGACCGCGCCGATCCGGTGCGCGATCTCGGTCGCGACGGCCGGCGTCTGCTTGAAGTGCGAGACCGTCGAGACGATCACGGCACCGATCTGCTCCGGGGCGACACCGGCGTCCGCCAGCGCCTTCCCGGAGGCCTCAACCGACATCGCGGCGACCGTCTCCTGGGGCGAGGCCCAGTGGCGGGTCGCGATGCCGGAACGGGAGCGGATCCACTCGTCGGACGAGTCGATGGTCTCGAGGATGACCTCGTTGGGCACCACGCGGGTCGGCCGGTAGCCGCCGACGCCGAGGATGCGGGCGTACGGGGAGCCCTTGGCCGGCTTGATCTTGGACATGCTGTGTGGGCTCCTTCTCTCAGGCCGTCAGTTCGGCGATGAGCGCCGCGGCCTTGTCGAGATCGTCCGGGGTCTTCAGAGCCACGCTCGGTACGCCCTTGAGCGCGCGCTTGGCCAGACCCGTCAGGGTGCCGCCGGGGCAGAGCTCGATCATCCCCGTGACGCCCAGCTCGGCGAACGTCTCCATGCACAGGTCCCAGCGGACCGGGTTCGCGACCTGGCCGACCAGGCGGGCGACGACGTCGGCGCCCGTGGTGACGACAAGGCCGTCCTTGTTCGAGACGTACTTCAGCGCCGGGTCCGCCGGGGAGAGGGCCTCGGCCGCCTTCGCCAGCGTCGCGACCGCGGGGGCCATGTGGTGCGTGTGGAAGGCGCCCGCGACCTTGAGGGCGACGACCTTCATGGAGCCTTCGGGCTTCTCGGCCTCCAGAGCGGCGATCTGCTCCATGGTGCCGGCGGCCACGATCTGGCCCGCGCCGTTGATGTTGGCCGGGGTCAGGCCCAGCTTCTCCAAGTGCGCGACGACGACGTCGCGCTCGCCGCCGAGGACCGCGGCCATGCCGGTCTCGGTGACGGCGGCGGCCTCGGCCATGCCCAGACCGCGGGTCCGGACGAACGACAGCGCGTCGGCCTCGGACAGGACGCCGGCATAGGCGGCGGCGGTGATCTCACCGACGCTGTGGCCCGCGACGGCGCCGAAGGCAGAGGGGGAACCCAGTGCCGAGGCGGACAGCAGACCCGCGGCGACCAGCAGGGGCTGGGCCACGGCCGTGTCGCGGATCTCGTCGGCGTCAGCGTTCGTGCCGTAGTGGGCAAGGTCCAGCCCGATGGCGTCCGACCAGGCGGCGACGCGGTCGGCGGCACCGGGAAGGTCGAGCCAGGGAGTCAGGAAGCCGGGCGTCTGAGCGCCTTGGCCGGGAGCGACGAGTACGAGCACCCTCACACTCTCTCTTGTGGATGGTCCCTGCCGCCCGTGGGGACAGGGACGAAGAACCGTCGGGGTAATTGTTGATGTCCGACAAAAGTCTAGGACTGAGGATCGCCGTCGGCCAGACGCCCCAGAATCAGGGCGATCCGCAGCGTGAACGCCGAACGGACATCGGAAGGCGACCATCCGGTGACGTCGGTCACACGTCGGAGCCGGTAGCGCACCGTGTTGGGGTGCACGAACAGCATCCGAGCTGCCCCTTCGAGGCTGCTCGCCTGCTCCAGGTAGACGCTGAGCGTTTCCAGCAGCGCCGACCCCGCCTCCTCGAGCGGTCTGTAGATCTCCTCCACCAGTTGTTCCCTGGCGGCGGGATCGGAGGCGATCGCGCGTTCCGGGAGGAGATCGTCCGCCAGGACCGGCCGCGGAGCATCCTGCCACGCCGTGCAGGCCTTCAGGCCCGCCGCCGCGGCCTGCGCGGACTTCGTCGCGTTCAGCAGGTCGGACACCACCGGGCCGGCCACCACCGGACCGGCCGCGAACGGGCCGATCAGGGACTTGGCGACCTGCATCGGGTTGTCGCTGCCGCCCGCGATGACGACCAGACGGTCCCCGAGCACACCGGTGAGGACCTGGAGCTTGTGGTGGCGGGCCGCACGCCGGATCGCCTCGACCGTCAGCTCGCTGTCCCCCTCCGGAGCGGTGCCGAGCACCACGCACACGTGCTCCGGAGAGTTCCAGCCCAGCGCCGCCGCCCGGGACAGCGCGCCCTCGTCGGCCTCACCGGACAGCACCGCGTTGACGACCAGGGACTCCAGGCGGGCGTCCCACGCGCCGCGCGCCTCGGCGGCCTGCGCGTACACCTGGGCGGTCGCGAAGGCGATCTCCCGGGCGTACACCAGCAGCGCCTCGCGCAGGATCGACTCGTCACCCGGCGCCGCCACCTCCTCGATCGCGGTCTCCATGACCTCGATCGTCGTGCGGACCATCTCGACGGTCTGGCGCAGGGTGATCGCCCGGGTCAGCTCGCGCGGAGCCGTACCGAAGACGTCGGTGGAGATCGCCTGCGGAGTCTCCGGGTGCCGGAACCACTCCGTGAACGCAGCGATGCCGGCCTGGGCGACCAGGCCGATCCACGACCGGTTCTCGGGTGGCATCGCCCGGTACCACGGCAGGGTCTCGTCCATGCGCGCGATCGCGTTGGCGGCGAGCCGCCCGGAGGACTTCTCCAGTCGGCGCAGCGTCGCGGTGTGCGGATGGGCGGGAGCGGGATGCGCGGGATGGGTGGCGGGCGAATGCTCACGTTCGGGTTGGGGCACGGGACAAGACTGCCTTATCGGGAAGGCTGTGCGGAGTCCGGTCCCGTGTCCGCGCCGCGCCCGGCCGCATCGCCGGGGCTACCGTGGCCCCCATGATTGATGTACGCCGCGGCGCCGACCGGTACGAGGGCGGGGACCCGGCCGCCGGGATCACGACCCGGCACGCCTTCTCCTTCGGGTCCTTCTACGACCCGGACAATCTGCGCTTCGGCCCCGTCCTCGCCTGCAACGAGGAGACTCTCGCCCCCGGCGCCGGCTTCGACGAGCACCCGCACAGCCACACCGAGATCGTGACCTGGGTGGTCGAAGGCGAGCTCACCCACCAGGACGGCACCGGCGAGAAGACCCTCCTCCGGGCCGGGGACGTCCAGCGGCTCAGCGCCGGATCCGGCGCGCGGCACGTGGAGCGCAACGACGGCGAGGGGCGGCTGCGCTTCGTGCAGATGTGGCTCGCGCCCCTCGCCGCGGGCGGCGAGCCCTCGTACGAGGTGGTCCGGGGCCTCTCCGACGCCACACCCTACGAAGTTCCGGCGGCGGGCGCCGTGCTGCACGTGCGGCGGCCCGGCGCGGGCGAGCGGATCGCACTGCCGGCGGCGGAGCGGGTCCACCTGCACGTGGTACGCGGGGACCTGCGCCTGGACGGGGTGGAGCTGGGCCCCGGGGACTCGGTGCGGATCACCGCCGAGCGGGACCTGAAGATCACCGCCGGGTCCCCGGGGGAACTGCTGATCTGGGAATTCTCCTCTTAGCGCGAGGCCAGCTCGGCCAGCACCGCGTCCGTGAAGGGGGGCCAGGCCGCGACGGCCCACGGGCCGAAGGCGCGGTCCGTCAGTGCCACGCACGCGGCGCCCGCGTCCGGGTCCACCCACAGGAAGGTGCCGGCCTGGCCGAAGTGGCCGAAGGTGCGGGGCGAGGACGTGGCGCCCGTCCAGTGCGGGGACTTGCCGTCGCGGATCTCCACGCCGAGCCCCCAGTCGTTGGGGGACTGGTGCCCGTACCCCGGCAGGACGCCCTTGAGCCCGGGGTGGACCACGGAGGTGGCCGCGGCGACCGTGCGGACGTCGAGCAGCCGGGGCGCCTGCAGTTCGGCGGCGAACCGCAGGAGGTCGGAGACGGTGGACACGCCGTCCTTGGCGGGCGAGCCGTCCAGGGTGGTCGACGTCATGCCCAGCGGCTCGAACACGGCCTGGTGCACGTAATCCGCGAAGGGGATGCCGGTGGCCTTGGCGATGTGATCGCCGAGCACCTCGAAACCGGCGTTCGAGTACAGCCGGCGCTCTCCGGGCGGGGCCGACACGCGGTGCTCGTCGAAGGCCAGGCCGCTGGTGTGCGCGAGCAGGTGACGGACCGTCGACCCCTCGGGGCCGGCCGGCTCGTCCAGCTCGATCGCCCCCTCCTCGTACGCGACGAGGGCGGCGTACGCGGCGAGCGGCTTGGTGACCGAGGCCAGCGCGAAGCGGTGGTCCACCGGCCCGTGGGAGCCGACCAGGCTCCCGTCGGCGCGTACGACGGCCGCCGCGGCGGTCGGCGCCGGCCAGGTCTCGATGATCCGCAGGCTTTCCATGCCGTTGCCGGGTTCCATGCTGTCCATGCGGCCGAGCCTACTTGCTTGGAGTGCACTCAAGGGTTTTAGCGTGGGGCCCATGAGCCAGAGCCTGACGCAGACGCGGTACACGATCAGCGAGGTCGAGGCCCGGACCGGTCTGACCCAGCACACCCTGCGCTGGTACGAGCGGATCGGTCTGATGCCGCACGTGGACCGTTCCCACTCGGGGCAGCGGCGCTTCACCGACAAGGACCTCGACTGGCTGGCCTTCGTGGGCAAGCTGCGCACCACCGGGATGTCGGTGGCGGACATGGTCCGCTACGCCGAACTGGTCCGCGAGGGCGAGCACACCGTCGAGGAGCGCCGCGAGCTGCTGGAACGGACGCGCCGCGACGTGCGGGCGCGGCTCCACGAGCTGAGGGACGCACTCGGCGTACTGGACTACAAGATCGACCTGTATGCGATGAAGACGGTCGCGGGGAAGGCACACCGATGACGGAGCACGACACCACCCACACCAACGACCCCATCCACACCACCCAGGCCCTCGGACGGGCCGAACTGGGCAAGGGCGGCCCGCCGGTCGGCGTCCAGGGCCTCGGCTGCATGGGCATGAGCGAGTTCTACGGGGACACCGACGAGGCGACCGCCCGCCAGACCCTGGACGCGGCGCTGGCCGCAGGGGTCACCCTCTTCGACACCGCGGACGTCTACGGGCGGGGGCGGAACGAGGAGTTCCTCGCTCCGTTCGTGGCCGCCCACCGCGACGAGATCACCCTGGCGACGAAGTTCGCCATAGAGCGCAACGACGACCCCCACTACCGGGGCGTCCGCAACGACCGCGCCTACCTGCGCCGGGCTGTCGAGGGCAGCCTGCGCCGCCTCGGCGTGGACGTCATCGACCTCTACTACATGCACCGGCGCGACCCGGCCGTGCCGCTCGCCGAGTCGGTGGGCGCCATGGCGGAGCTGGTGCAGGAGGGGAAGGTGCGCCACCTGGGGCTCAGCGAGGTCACCGGCGCGGAGCTGCGCGAGGCGTACGCCGTGCACCCGATCGCGGCCCTGCAGTCGGAGTGGTCGCTGTTCAGCCGGAACGTGGAGCGCAGCGCGGTGGGCGCGGCGGCGGAGCTGGGCGTGGCCCTCGTGCCCTACTCCCCGCTCGGCCGGGGATTCTTGACCGGGTCCTTCACGGACGCGTCCGCGGAGCTGTCGCAGGACGACTTCCGCCGCCACCAGCCCCGGTTCACCGGCGACAACGCCAAGGTCAACGCGGCGCTGCTGGCCCCGGTCCGGGAGGTCGCGCAGGAGCTGGGCGCGACCCCGGCACAGATCGCGCTGGCCTGGGTGCAGCAGCGGGCGCAGGTGCACGGGCTGACGGTGGTCCCGATCCCGGGCACCCGCAGGCCTGCCCGCCTGCGCGAGAACACCGCGGCCGCCCGGATCACCCTCTCGCCGGCGCAGCTGGCCCTGCTGGAGCCGATCGCCGCCCGGGTGGTGGGGGACCGCTACCCGGACATGACCTTCACCTCGGAGGCCCGGGAGGCGTAACCCGCACCTCGGGGGTGCCGTTGCGGCACCTTTCACCAGCCGGCCAGGCAGGGGACAGGTGCAAACCCGCTTCCCGGTCAGGCGTGTTGACGGGCCTGGGGCGGGCTTTCGGATCGTGCCGGGCAGCGTGGGCCCGGCAAGGTCCGAAAGACGCGCCCTAGCGGGTCTCCGCCCGGAAGCGGTCCAGCAGCGCCGCGTACTCCGCGTCCGTGAGGAGCCCCGCGCTGTGCAGTTCGCCCAGGTGCCGCAAGCGGTCGCTTCCGGTGCGCGCCGGCGCCGGGACGGAGCCCGCGGCGACCGGGGCGGTGACCTGTGCGGTGACCTGCGCACGGCCGCGCACGGCGGCGAGGACGGCCGCGGCGAAGGGGAGCGACTCGTGCACCGCCCCGTAGCCCGTGCCGAAGACGGCCGCCGCGAGGTCGTGGTCCGGGCGCGGGTCCGCCGGGGTCTGCCGGGGCTCCCGCAGCAGCAGCCGCAGGTGGCCGCCGGGGCTCTCCGGGGAGTTCCACTCGACGCCGGTGACGGCGGCCAGCGGGAAGCGCTGGTCGCCCGCCTTCCACTTGGTGCCGGTGGCGCCGGTGCGCGACCAGTGGAAGGTGATCGCCGAGCCGTCGAAGTCCACCCGGGCGTCGTACGCCTTCAGCTGGGCCGACGGCTGCGGCACGTCGACCAGGAACCGTTCGGCCGGCTCGGAGGCGTCCGGCCCGAGCCGGGAGCGCAGGGCCTCGGCGAACGCGGCGGCGTGCGGCGCCCGCTCGCCCGGCAGCACCAGCCGGTACGGGTCGGCGCTCTCCTTCAGCTGCCCCGCGGCGGCCTCCATCAGCGGATCCGCGCCCGGCCGCGGGGCGGCGCGCAGCACCACCGTGTCCCGCTTCCCCGCGGTCACGGTCACCGTGGACACCGCTTCGAGGGGGATCCGGCGCGGGCCCAGGGCGTGCAGGAGTCTCGGCGTCCTCGGCGTTCTTATCCCCCGTGCGAAGCGGATGAGCACCGAGTCCGAGTCGAACTCCCAGACGGCATGATTTCCGGCCAGTACGTCACCCATGCGGCACATCGTAAAGGGAGCGGCCCCCGGACGTCCCCCTCGGTGCAGGGCCCGTTTTCCGTACCTCTACGCGCGTCAGTCCTGCTCTGTCCCGGAAATTCCACGCCGGCAGGCGTCGTCGCCGGTCGCGCACACAACGGAAGAGAACCCACCGGTTCCGATTTTGGCGAAGTTGTCCACTGAGTCGGTTCCTGGCGCGAAATAGCCGGTGTGACTCCGGGCCCTGGCCGAGGACAGCAGCCGCGCGCCGAATGCGGGGGACACCGGATCGGCACCGTGGCCCAGCCCGCCGACCTCCAGATGCGGTACGTCCGCGATCCAGTCGCCCTCGTCGCGCGTCGCCCAGACCCGCGCCGAGGTGTGCAGCCCTTCGACGTTCTCCGCGCGCATGCCGGGGCTGCCCGCCACCACCACGTCCGTCACCCGCTCCGGCAGCTCGCGCGCGGCGACCCCGCACACCACCGATCCGTAGCTGTGGCAGAACAGCGCCACGCTCGCGTCCCCGGGCAGGGCGGCCGCCAGGGATTTCAGCCGGGCGGCGCCGTCGAAGGCCATACGGCCGGTGGCGGCGTCCATGCCGACCCCCACGGGCGCGGTGTATCCGGCCCAGGCGATGACCGCCGTCCGGCGCTCCGGGTCGGCCGCTCGCTGGGCCCCGTACAGGGACTCGGCCATGCCGACGGGGGAGGTCAGGCGGCGCTGGGTGCGCTCGAAGGTGATCAGGTCGGTGTCGACGCCGGGGACGATCACCGAGATCCGTTCGGCATGCTCGAGGTCGCCGAAGACCTCGGCCACGCGGCCGCCGCCGGTCGGGTCGAAGGCGAGGATCCGCCGGCCGGGCTCGGAGAGCGAGGCCAGGCGATGGGAGCGGCGGCCGGCCGCCTCCCGGTCGGCCGGGGTCAGGGCGACATCGCGGCTGCGGGCCTCCTCGACCATGCGTGCCTGCTGCAGACCACGCAGGTTGGCGCGGTAGCGGATGGCGGCGGGAGCCCCGTCGAGGTTGCCGACGACGAGGGGGTAGCCGTCGGCGAGCCGGGCCCGCTGGGCGCCGTCGAGGCCGGCGAAGAAGCGTGCCACCGTCCGTACGGGAGCGTCCGCGGGCGGCACCGGGCGGCCGTCGATCCGGGCCTTGGACCAGGAGGCGAGCGCGGTCGCCCGCAGCGGGGTTCCCCCTTCGGGCCGGTGCACGGCCGTCCAGCCGGTGGTAGCCAGCATGACGAAGACCACCGCCAGCGCGAGCAGGGCGCGCAGGGCGGCAGGGCGCGGGTCGGCGCCGGGGGCGGGGGGGTGGGCAAAGCCGGGCAGATTCACTGAGACCAGCGTAGGAGACCGATTCCGGCCGTGGCGCGGCGGGTGACAGGGCTCACGGCCGACCGTGGGACCCCCGCCCCACCTGACGAGGCGTCGGATCGGCGGCGACGATCGTGCTGCGGTGCACGCATCGGTGAGTGCTCCGGCCGTGGTGCGCGCGTCGGCTACGGTGCGCGCGCGTCGGCTACGTGACCCCGCGCCAGCTCGCGGCCAGCGCCGGGCCGATCCGGTCGAGGTACGCCTCCGTCAGCCGCCGGATCGCCTCCACGCTGGTGTCCTCGCCCTGCCCCCAGAGGCGCCCCGTGACCCGCATCACGCCGCAGAACGCGGCGACGGCCACCCGCGGCCGCGGATCCGCGTCCACGTCCAGGCCCTCCCGGGCGGCGATCAGCCGGGAGATCCGTTCCTCCAGCTCGGCGGAGCGCCGCAGGTGCACGGCGAGCAGGGCCGGCGTGGACTCGATCAACCGGTAGCTGCGCATGTAGAGATCGACGGTGACCACCTCGGAGAGGGCCTCCTCGACGGTGTCCCAGGCGGCGAGCACGGCCCCCCGCAAGGCTCCGAGCGGCCCCTCGGCGGCCGGCCGGCCGCGCAGCTCGGCGACGAAGTGCGACTCGACCAGGTCCTGGACGGCGAAGACGACCTCCTCCTTGTTGGCGAAGTAGCGGAAGAAGGTGCGCTGGGACACGTCCACGGCGTCGGTGATCTCGTCGACGGTGGTCCGCTCGTACCCCTGTGAGATGAAGAGCCGCAGGGCGGCGCGCAGCAGTGCGTCCCGGGTGCGCCTCTTCTTGCGTTCGCGCAGTCCGGCCACGGGCGCGGCCGGCGCCGCCCGCTCGTCGGTCCTCACCACGGGTCTCCCTTCTGACGCCGAGTGGGCGGTCAGAGTACCCGTGACCGCAGGGGCGCGGACCGTCCCGTTGAGCCGTTTGCGAGGGGCGTGTCGCCGCCCTCGGCGTGTCACGGGCGACCGGTCACCCGTGACACGTTCGGGTCGGCCCCGGTGCGCGCCGGACCCCTCCGGTCCGCGCCCGGACCCGTGCCGGGGCGGGCCAGGGCCCTGTGTCCGGCCTCCCGGAGGGGTCAACTCCGTGCGCACGACAGCCCCGCCGGACGGTTCCCGCGGAGCCGTCGCCTATCAGGGTGGACCCGGCCGCGGCCCCTTCCGCCGACCCGTCGCCGCAGGTCAGCGTGGTGTGTGCGGAGCCCCGGAAACGGTCCGGAGGCCCGCCGTCCACAAGGAGTTGACCCGTCATGCGTACGTGTGGAACCACGCGCGTCACCACCACCCTGGCCGCGACCGTCCTGGCCCTCACCGCTCTCATCCCGAGTACGGCCACCACGGCTCAGGCCGCGGGCCCGCCGGCCCTCGGGGCCTGCGCGACCGGGCAGCTGTGCCTGTGGGCGAAACCGGACTTCAAGGGCGCCCGGCAGACCCACGAGCTGAGCACCCTCGACATCAACAGCTGCACGGCGCTGCCCGCCGGGACCAGCGCCCAGTCCCTCACCAACCGCACCGGCCGCCCGGTGACCACCTACCAGTCGGCGGAGTGCGCGGAGACCGGTGAGTTCCAGACCTATCCGGGCGACGGGGTCTGGCTGCCCCAGTCGCCCTACCAGGTGCGGGCGTTCAAGGTGTGGGAGAGGTAGCGTCCCGCGGCTCCGGGGCGTTCGGCCGGTCGGCCGCGGTCGGGACTGCGGGGACTACGGTCGGGACTGCGGGGACTACGGCCGGGACTGCGGGGACTTCGGCCGGGACTGCGGGCATGGCGGCCGGGACTCCGGGGATGCGGGCGCCCGCGTCTGCGGCCGGGACTGCGGCCGGGACTGCGGCCGGCGCGCCGCCCAGCCGGGCGACCTCGCCGCGCAGCGCCCGTACCTCCGCCTGGAGTTCCCGGATGGCCGCGAGCTGGAGCCGCTCCGCCTGGTCGTCGCGTTCGAAGCGGGAGATGAACCAGGCGGCGATGTTGGCGGTCACCACACCGAGCAGCGCGATCCCGGACAGCATCAGACCGACCGCGAGAACCCGGCCGAGGCCGGTGGTGGGCGAGTGGTCGCCGTACCCGACCGTCGTCATCGTGGTGAACGACCACCACACGGCGTCGCCCAGGTTCTTGATGTTCCCGTCCGGGGCGTCCCGCTCCACGCTGAGGACCGCCAGCGAGCCGAACATCAGCAGTCCGACGACGGCCCCGGCCACGTACGTCGTCAACTGGATCTGCGGGGCCATCCGGGCCCGCCGGCCCACCAGCATCAACGTGGCGACCAGCCGTAGCAGCCGCAGCGGCTGCACGAGGGGCAGCACCACAGCGGCCAGGTCCAGCCAGTGGGTCCGTACGAAGTGCCTGCGGTCCGTCGTGAGGCCCAGCCGGACCAGGTAGTCGACGGCGAAGACCCCCCACACCAGCCACTCCACGCGGGTGCAGGCCCGGTGCACGGCCTCACTCGCGTCGGGGGCGACGATGGGCACGGCGTACGCCACGGCGAAGGCCACGGCGAGGAGGAGCAGCGGGGTCTGGCTCCGCCGCTCCCACAGCAGCTGGCGGGAGGGTTCCTTCATGCGCAGCATCGTAAGGAACGGATAAAACGCAGGTGACCCCCGGCCCTGCCGGGGGTCACCTCATGCTTCACATTTCACGGCTCCGGGGAGGTGCTACGCGTCGCCGCCCGCCGGGCCCGGGTCCGCCGACGCCACGTCCAGCAGCTGGTACCGGTCGATCGCCTGCTTCAGCACCGAGCGGTCGATCTTCCCCTCCTTGGCGAGCTCGGTGAGCGTCGCCAGGACCACCGACTGCGCGTCGATGTGGAAGAAGCGCCGGGCCGCCCCGCGCGTGTCCGCGAAGCCGAAGCCGTCCGCGCCCAGCGAGGTGTACGCGCCGGGCACCCACCGCGAGATCTGGTCCGGAACCGCCCGCATCCAGTCCGAGACCGCCACGAACGGCCCCTCCCCGCCCGACAGCTTCCGCGTCACGTACGGAACGCGCTGCTCCTCCTCCGGGTGGAGCAGGTTGTGCTCCTCCACCTCCACGGCCTCGCGCCGCAGCTCGTTCCAGGAGGTCGCCGACCAGACGTCCGCCCGGACGTTCCACTCGTCGGCCAGGATCCGCTGCGCCTCCAGCGCCCACGGCACCGCCACGCCCGAGGCCAGGAGCTGCGCCCCGATGGCGCCCGAGCCGCCCCGGGACACCCGGTGGATGCCCTTGAGGATGCCGTCCACGTCGACGTCCGCCGGCTCGGCCGGGTGCTGGATCGGCTCGTTGTAGACGGTCAGGTAGTAGAAGACGTCCTCCGCGTCGGGCCCGTACATGCGCCGCAGCCCGTCCTGGACGATGTGCGCGATCTCGTACCCGTAGGCCGGGTCGTACGCCACGCACCCGGGGTTCGTCGAGGCCAGCAGCTGGGAGTGACCGTCGGCGTGCTGCAGACCCTCACCCGTGAGGGTGGTCCGCCCGGCGGTCGCGCCGAGGACGAAACCGCGCGCGAGCTGGTCGGCCATCTGCCAGAACTGGTCACCCGTGCGCTGGAAACCGAACATCGAGTAGAAGACGTAGACCGGGATCAGCGGCTCGCCGTGCGTCGCGTACGCCGAACCCGCGGCGATCAGCGACGCCGTGCAGCCCGCCTCCGAGATGCCGTCGTGCAGCATCTGGCCGGTCGGCGACTCCTTGTACGCCAGGAGCAGGTCGCGGTCGACCGCCTCGTACTGCTGGCCCAGCGGGTTGTAGATCTTGGCGCTCGGGAAGAACGCGTCCATGCCGAAGGTGCGGTACTCGTCGGGCGCGATCAGTACGAAGCGCTTGCCGATCTCCTTGTCCCGCATCAGGTCCTTCAGGATGCGGACGAAGGCCATCGTGGTGGCGATCGACTGCTGTCCCGAGCCCTTCCTGGCACCCGCGTACGCGCTCTCGCCCGGCAGCTGCAGCGGCTTCGCGCGCACCACGCGGGTCGGCACGTACCCGCCCAGCGCGCTGCGCTGGTCGTGCATGTACTGGATCTCCGGCGAGTCCGGGCCCGGGTGGTAGTACGGCGGGGCGCCGCTCTCCAGCTGCGCGTCCGTGATCGGGATGTGCAGGCGGTCGCGGAAGCGCTTGAGGTCGTCGACCGTCAGCTTCTTCATCTGGTGCGTCGCGTTGCGGCCCTCGAAGTTCGGGCCGAGCGTCCAGCCCTTGACCGTCTGCGCCAGGATCACCGTCGGCTGGCCCTTGTGGGCCTTGGCCGCCGCGTACGCCGCGTACACCTTCTTGTGGTCGTGACCGCCGCGTCCCAGGTGCTGGATCTGCTGGTCGGTCATGTTCTCGACCATCGCGCGCAGCCGGTGGTCCCCGCCGAAGAAGTGCTCCCGGATGTACGCACCCGATTCGGTGGCGTACGTCTGGAACTGCCCGTCGGGCGTGGTGTTCATCTTGTTGACCAGGATGCCGTCGCGGTCCTGGGCCAGCAGCGGGTCCCAGGAGCGGTCCCAGATCAGCTTGATGACGTTCCAGCCGGCGCCGCGGAACTGCGACTCCAGCTCCTGGATGATCTTGCCGTTGCCGCGCACCGGGCCGTCGAGGCGCTGGAGGTTGCAGTTGACGACGAAGGTCAGATTGTCCAGGCCCTCGCGGGCGGCGATGGACAGCTGGCCGAGCGACTCCGGCTCGTCCATCTCGCCGTCGCCGAGGTACGCCCAAACGTGGGACTTGGAGGTGTCCGCGATACCGCGCGCCTCCATGTACCGGTTCATCCGCGCCTGGTAGATCGCACCGAGCGGACCCAGGCCCATCGAGACGGTCGGGAACTCCCAGAAGTCCGGCATCAGCCGGGGGTGCGGGTAGCTGGACAGGCCGTACGGGGCCTTCGACTTCTCCTGCCGGAACGCGTCGAGCTGCTGCTCGGTGAGCCGGTCCAGGAGGTAGGCGCGGGCGTAGATGCCGGGGGAGGCGTGGCCCTGGAAGAAGATCTGGTCGCCGCCGTCGCCCTCGTCCTTGCCCCGGAAGAAGTGGTTGAAGCCCACGTCGTAGAGGGAGGCGGAGGAGGCGAACGTGGCGATGTGGCCGCCGACGCCGATCCCGGGACGCTGAGCCCGCGAGACCATGACGGCCGCGTTCCACCGGGTGGCGTTGAGGACCTTGCGCTCGATCTCCTCGTTGCCGGGGAAGAACGGCTCGTCCTTGGTGGCGATCGTGTTGACGTAGTCCGTGCTGCGCATCTCCGGCACGGCCACGCGCTTCTCGCGGGCCCGCTCGATCAGCCGCAGCATCAGGTAGCGGGCGCGTTCACGGCCCCGTTCGTCGACTGCGGCGTCCAGGGAGTCGAGCCACTCCTGCGTCTCCTCCGGGTCGAAGTCCGGGACCTGACTCGGCAGGCCGCCAATGATGATCGGGTTGCGATCGGATGCGGAAGCCACGCTGTTCCTTCGCTGTCGGGGGAGTCGTGCCTGGGGTTCGCCGCCTCCCATGGTCTAACGCTCGGGCGAAATCGTCATCTGTACCACTGGGTAATCCCCGGAAACTGCGGGAACCCGGAGGAGGGGACCGGTGCGGTGGGGCGGGGGTCCGTGACGGGTCCGGCCAAACCGCCACCTTACGCTCGGGGAGGGCACCGGCTCCGTAAGGCCGTTCGTCCCTCAAACAGGTAGGAAAGCCGTCAAGCGTTGCCGATGATGCCGAACGAGCTGGAATGGTGTGGGATGAATCACCAGAGGTGCACACGGGAACGCTGAAAGTTGCGGCGAGACGGCCGTAATCGTCACCGTTTCGACGGTCTCGGCGGCCGGGTACTTGCGCGATCCGCCGCGCCCGTGTGGACTACGCCCAATGCTGCGCGTACGCGCGCCGCCCGGAAGACATTCACCGAACATGAGCAGGAGGCACCCCGTGAGCGCGACCGCGGACCACGCGGAGAGCCTGGCCGCCCGGCTGGGTTTCCAGTCCGAACAGGTGGTCCAGGAGATCGGCTACGACGACGACGTCGATCAGGAATTCCGTGACGTCGTCGAGGAGCTCGTCGGCGAACTCGTCGACGAGGACTACGACGACGTCGCGGACGCCGTGCTGCTGTGGTTCCGAGAGGAACCCGACGCCGATCTGGCGGACGCACTGGTCGATGCCACCGAGCTGATCGAGGACGGCGCACTGATCCTGCTGCTGACCCCCAAGACGGGCCGTCCCGGTTACGTCGAGGCCAGCGACATCCAGGAAGCCGCGGAGACCGCCGGTCTCTCGCTGGCCAAGGGCGCCCCCGTCGGCAAGGAGTGGGCCGCCACGAAGCTGGTGACGCCCAAGACTGCCGCCAAGAAGCGCTGAGCAGCGTCCCGCAGGACATCTCGCACACCCCGTCGACCCGGTCGGCGGGGTGTGCGCGTTCACGGGCCCGGCCGCCATAGGCTGGGTCTCACCCGAACAGCCCAACGCAGTCATGCAGGAACGAAGGGATGCGAGATGGCCATCGAGGTCGGCGACAAGGCCCCGGACTTCGAGCTCAAGGACAACCACGGTGCCACCGTGCGGCTCTCCGACTTCCGGGGGGAGAAGGCAGTGGTGCTGCTCTTCTACCCGTTCGCCTTCACCGGCGTCTGCACCGGCGAGCTCTGCGAGCTGCGCGACCAGCTCCCGCGCTTCCAGAACGACGACGTGCAGCTCCTGGCCGTCTCCAACGACTCCGTGCCGACCCTGCGGGTCTTCGGGGAGCAGGAGGGCCTGGAGTACCCGCTGCTGTCGGACTTCTGGCCGCACGGGGAGACCTCCCGCGCCTACGGGGTCTTCGACGAGGCCAAGGGATGCGCGGTCCGGGGCACGTTCATCATCGACAAGGACGGCGTGGTGCGCTGGACTGTCGTCAACGGACTGCCCGACGCCCGTGACCTGAACGAGTACATCAAGGCGCTCGACAGCCTCTGAACGGCTCCGGGCGTGCCCGCGAGGACCCGCCCGCGCCGTTCGCGCAGTTCCCTGCGAAAACCGCTTACCAGGCGGGAACCCGTCACTAGGATCGGAACGTTGATCCGGTAGCAACCGCACGACGGGGCCCCGCCCCACACAGAACCCAATGGAGGACCCGTGGGAGTCAGCCTCAGCAAGGGCGGCAACGTCTCGCTGACCAAGGCCGCGCCTAACCTGACGGCGGTCATCGTCGGTCTGGGCTGGGATGCTCGCACCACCACCGGTGTCGACTTCGACCTCGACGCCAGCGCGATCCTGACCAGCGACCAGGGCAAGGTCACCAGCGACGCGAACTTCGTCTTCTTCAACAACCTGAAGAGCCCTGACGGCTCGGTGGAGCACACCGGTGACAACACCACCGGTGAGGGCGAGGGCGACGACGAGGCGATCAAGGTCAACCTGGCCGGCGTCCCGGCCGACGTCGCCAAGATCGTCTTCCCGGTCTCGATCTACGAGGCCGAGAGCCGTCAGCAGAGCTTCGGCCAGGTCCGCAACGCGTACATCCGCGTGGTGAACCAGGCCGACAACACCGAGCTCGCCCGCTACGACCTCTCCGAGGACGCCTCGACCGAGACCGCCATGGTCTTCGGCGAGCTGTACCGCAACGGTGCGGAGTGGAAGTTCCGCGCCATCGGCCAGGGTTACGCCTCGGGCCTGCGCGGCATCGCGCAGGACTTCGGCGTCAACGTCTGAGCCTGAGAGCAGTTCACCCGTCCGGCGCCGTGCACTGTGTGTACGGCGCCGGACCGGCTTTACCCGCTTGACCCTGCGGACATCGCGCCGCAGCCGGCACACCGCCACACCGCCACACCGCCACACCGTCGTCCGGGGAGGACCACAACATGGGCGTCACACTCGCCAAGGGGGGCAATGTCTCCCTGTCCAAGGCCGCACCGAACCTCACCAGGGTTCTGATCGGTCTCGGATGGGACGCGCGCTCGACCACGGGAGCCGACTTCGACCTCGACGCCAGCGCGCTGCTGTGCAACAGCGGCCGGGTGCTGGGCGACGAGTACTTCATCTTCTACAACAACCTGAAGAGCCCCGAGGGCTCCGTCGAACACACGGGTGACAACCTCACGGGCGAGGGTGACGGCGACGACGAGTCGATCATCATCGACCTCACCAAGGTGCCGGAGCGCGTGGACAAGATCGTCTTCCCGGTCTCGATCCACGAGGCGGACGCCCGCCGGCAGAGCTTCGGCCAGGTCAGCAACGCCTTCATCCGCGTGGTGAACCAGGCCGACGGCCAGGAGCTGGCCCGCTACGACCTCTCCGAGGACGCCTCCAGCGAAACCGCGATGATCTTCGGCGAGGTCTACCGGTACGGCGGTGAATGGAAGTTCCGCGCCGTGGGGCAGGGGTACGCGTCGGGGCTCAGGGGCATCGCTCTAGACTTCGGGGTCAACGTTTCGTAAAGCCGTACACAGACGCATGGGGTGCCAGGTGCCAGTGGTTCTGAAAACCTTCGGCTGGTCGTTCGCCATCACGGCGCTCGGCCTTGCCTTTGCCGCGTGGCAGTGGGGGTGGGAGGCGTTCGGGGTCGTACTGATCCTGTCGATCCTCGAGATCTCACTGTCCTTCGACAACGCGGTCGTCAATGCCGGAATCCTGAAGAAGATGAATGCCTTCTGGCAGAAGATCTTCCTCACGGTCGGCATCCTGATCGCCGTCTTCGGAATGCGGCTGGTGTTCCCGGTGGCGATCGTCGCCATCAGTGCCAAGGTCGGGCCCATCGAGGCCATCGAGCTGGCGCTGGACCACCCGGAGCAGTACGAAGCCCTGGTCACCGATGCCCACCCGGCCATCGCCGCCTTCGGTGGCATGTTCCTGCTGATGATCTTCCTCGACTTCATCTTCGAGGAGCGGGAGCACAAGTGGCTCGCCTGGCTCGAGCGTCCGCTGGCCAAGCTCGGCAAGGTCGACATGCTGTCGGTCTGCATCGCCCTGATCGCGCTGCTCGTCTCGGCGATGACCTTCGCCGTCAACGCCCACACCAGCACCGGCCACGCGGACAAGTCCGCCACCGTGCTGCTCGCCGGCGTCGCCGGCCTGATCACGTACCTCATCGTCGGCGGCCTGTCCTCGTACTTCGAGGACAAGCTGGAGGAGGAAGAGGAACGCGAGCACGATGAGGAGGAGAAGGCCAAGGCCGAGGGCAAGCCCGTCTCCGCCGTCGGCCTGGCCGGCAAGGCCGCGTTCTTCCTCTTCCTCTACCTGGAGGTCCTGGACGCCTCGTTCTCCTTCGACGGGGTCATCGGCGCCTTCGCCATCACCAACCACATCTTCTGGATGGCGCTCGGCCTCGGCATCGGCGCCATGTACGTCCGTTCGCTCACGGTCTACCTGGTCCGTCAGGGCACGCTGGACGACTACGTCTACCTGGAGCACGGCGCGCACTACGCGATCGGCGCCCTCGCCGTCATCCTGCTGGTCACCATCCAGCACGAGATCAGCGAGATCATCACCGGCCTCATCGGCGTGGTGCTGATCGCCGCCTCCTTCTGGTCCTCGGTGCGCCGCAACAAGCGCGAGGAACTGGAGGGTTCCACCGCCGAGGCATGACCGCGGCGGTAATGCGGAACGCTCAACTGCGGGGCGGTCCACCGGGTTCACGGACCCGGCGGGCCGCCCCGCTTCCGTAGGCTTCGCGGGACCAGGGGATCAGAGGACCAGGGGGGTAGGGGATGGGCTTCTTCGACGGCATCTTGGGCAGCCGCGCCGTGCAGTTCCAGTCGGGCAGCGCCTCGTCGAACGCGATCGAGCTGAACAAACGGCATGCGACGGTGTCGCTCACCAAGCAGGGGGCCGTCCACGGCAATCTGCGCGTCAACCTGTCCTGGCGCATGCGGACCTCGGACATCGGCGGCCGCTCCGGCCAGAGCGGCCAGCTCTTCCGGCACCCGTTCAAACTGTTCAAGCCGGACATGGTGCAGGCGCACACCCAGGGCATGGTCAACGTCGACCTCGACATGGGCTGCCTGTACGAACTGACCGACGGGACCCGCGGCGCCGTGCAGCCGCTGGGGAACCTGCTGGGCGACCTCAACGACCCGCCGTACGTGAAGCTCAGCGGGGACGACCGGTTCGGCTCGGCGTCGGGGGAGACCCTCTACATCAACCTCGACCACGCCGACGAGATCAAACGGCTGCTGGTCTTCGTCTACATCTACGACCAGACCCCGGCCTTCGACCGGACGCACGCCATGGTCACCCTCTACCCCGTCACGGGGCCGAGGATCGAGATCCCGCTGGACGAGCGGCACCCGCAGGCCCGTTCCTGCGCGGTGGTCTCCCTGGAGAAGGTCAAGGGCGAGCTCGTCGTGCGGCGCGAGGTGAAGTTCGTGTACGGGTTCCAGGCCGAGCTGGACCGGCTGTACGGCTGGGGGCTCCAGTGGGGGCGGGGCTACAAGAGCGCCAAGAGCTGACGGGCTGCGACCGGGCCCGGCGTGCGCGGCCGCAGCCGACAGCGCACCCCAGGGCCCTCGGCGCCCTCCACGGCGCCAGTGGTGGCAGTGGCGTCAGCAGTGTCAGCGACGCGACGCCAGTGCTGTCAGCGGTGTCAGCGGTGTCAGCGGCGGATGAACTGCGGCCCCTGCACCGGCAGACGGAAGGACGGATCGCCGCCCGGGCCCGGCACCGGGGCCGGGGACACCGGCTGCGGGTATCCGTAGGCGGGCTGCACGGCCGGCGGGGCCTGCGTGGGCGGGGCCATCGCGGCCGTCTGATCGGAGGTCGGCCCGGGCGCCGGGCTCGCGGCGGGCTCGGCGGCGTTCTCGTCGACCGAGATCCCGTGGTCGGTCGCCAGGCCCACCAGCCCGTCGGAGTAGCCCTCGCCGAGCGCGCGGAACTTCCACCCCTCGCCCCGGCGGTACAGCTCGCCGCAGATCAGCGCGGTCTCCGCGCCCGTCTCGGGCCGTACGTCGAAGTAGGCCAGCGGTTCGGAGCCGCCGGTCGCGGTGGCGTCGTACAGGAGGATCCGCAGGTCGTGGACCCGCTGGAAGGGGACGTCCTCGGCGGAGGCGACCACCAGGATCCGGTCCACCGCCGACGTGACCGTGCGCAGGTCCGCCTGGACGGCGTCGGTGATCGCGTCACCCATCTGCTTCTTGCCGAGCCGCCAGACGGCCCCCGAGGGATGCCGGGGCTGGTTGTAGAAGACGAAGTCCTCGTCCGAACGCACCCTGCCGTCCGGGCCCACGAGCAGCGCGGAGGCGTCCACGTCCGGCACCTCGGGGCCGCCGGTCCAGCGCAGCACCGCCCGGACCGCCAGGGGGGCCACCGGGATGTTCGAGCCCTTCTGCATCGCGTGCGTCATGCACGTCATCCTGCCCTCCCGGGGTGGAGCGGGACAATGCGGCCCCCCGTAGGGCCTTGTATCGAACGCGAGACCTGGGCATGGTGCAAGAGGGTTACCTGAACTTCATGTGCTCGAGGAACTCTTGACTCGCGTTCGTACGTACTATTACCGGCCATGCCAGTTGGGCCGCCGAGGCAGTACGGGGGAAGCACATGCGTCACTTTGGGCACATAACGCCCACCGTCCGTAAGGACCTCTTCCATCAGGAACCGGCGGAATTCACCGGAACCTCGCCTGCCCGCGTCCTCGCGGCGGCGCTGGGAGCCACTCTGTACAGCCCGGCCACCCGGCCCGCCCTCGCGGCGGACATCCGCAAGCAGGCCGGCCGCGGAGTCGTCTCCATGGTCCTCTGCCTGGAGGATTCCATCAGCGACGCCGATGTCGCCGGAGCCGAGGAGAACCTCGTCCGGCAGTTCTCGGACCTGGAGGCGGACACCGCGGAGCTCCCGCTGCTCTTCATCCGGGTCCGCACGCCCGAGCAGATACCCGACTTGGTGCGCCGCCTGGGCGGCTCCGTGCGGCGGCTGGCCGGATTCGTTCTCCCGAAGTTCGACGAGCGTCGCGGTATCGCCTTCCTCGAAGCCGTCGCCGAGGCGGAGGCCGTCAGCGGAGCGCCCCGCCTGTATGCCATGCCCGTCCTGGAGACTCCGGAACTCCTCCACCTCGAAACCCGCGTCGAGGCCCTCGCGGGCATCTCGCGCACGGTCAACGCCTACCGGGAGCGGGTCCTGGCCCTGCGGCTCGGTGTGACCGACTTCTGCTCCGCCTACGGCCTGCGGCGCACCCCCGACATGACCGCCTACGACGTCCAGATCGTGGCGGGCGTCATCGCCGACGTCGTCAACGTCCTCAGCAGGGCCGACGGGACGGGCTTCACCGTGACCGGCCCCGTCTGGGAGTACTTCCGCAGCCAGCAACGCCTCTTCAAGCCCCAGCTGCGCCGCAGCCCCTTCCTGGAAGAGGGCGTGGAGGAGTTGCGCACCGCCCTGATCGAGCACGACCTGGACGGACTGCTGCGCGAGATCGAACTCGACCGGGCCAACGGACTGCTCGGGAAGACCTGCATCCACCCCGCCCACGTCACGCCCGTGCACGCCCTGTCGGTGGTCTCCCACGAGGAGTTCTGCGACGCCCAGGACATCCTGCGGCCCGAGCGCGGCGGCGGCGGAGTGATGCGTTCCGCCTACACGAACAAGATGAACGAGGTGAAGCCCCACCGGGCCTGGGCCGAGCGCACCATGCTGCGCGCGGAGGTCTTCGGTGTGGCGAAGGAGGAGGTCGGCTTCGTCGACCTCCTCACGGCCGGGCTCCAGGTGTGATCAGACCCCGGCACGAGAGACGCTGATGAAGAAGCAGACCAAGACACGGACGACGAGGAAGGGCGAGACGATCGAAGCGGTGTGGTCGGGTACCTGGGTGGCGGACCGGCTGGGCGTGAGCCTGCAGGACTCCCAAGGGGGTCCGCGGGGTCCGCGTGCTCCGGGGGGTCCGCAGGATGCCCGGGATCCCTGGGAATCGCAGGGCTCCCAGGGTTCGCCGGGTCCGCGGCTCACGGAGCTGCTCGGACTGGCCCTGCGGCGCAACCCCAAGCGGGCGCACCTGCTGGTCTCGCAGGTCCTGGGCAAGCACGTCCCGCAGTCCCCGCAGGTCGTGTACGCCGCCGGGTACGGGCTCGGGGAACGCGTACGGGAGCTGCTCGGCGAGGACGCCGCCGCGACCGCGGTGGTCCTCGGCTACGCCGAGACCGCCACCGGACTGGGCCACTGCGTGGCCGACGGCCTGGGCCCCGCCCCCTACCTGCACTCCACCCGCCGCCCGGTGCCGGGTGTGGAGCCGGCCGGCGGATTCGAGGAGGCGCACTCGCACGCCACCTCGCACCTCCTGCTGCCCGAGGACCCGCAGCTGCTCGCCGGCAGCGGCCCGCTGGTCCTCGTCGACGACGAGTTCTCCACCGGCAACACCGTCCTCAACACCATCCGCGACCTGCACGCCCGCCACCCCCGCTCGCACTACGTGGTCGTCGCCCTCGTCGACATGCGCTCCCCGGCCGACCGCGACCGGCTCACCGCCTTCGCCGCCGAGCTGGGCGCCCGGGTGGACCTCATAGCCCTGGCCTCGGGCACGGTGACCCTCCCGGACGGCGTCCTGGCCAAGGGCCAGGCCCTGGTCGAGGAGTACGAAGCCCGGGCCGGGCAGATCCAGCCCCTCCGGCGATCGAAGAGCGGGGTCCTGGGCGGAACCCCGGCAGACGGCCCGCAGCCGCTCACCCGCGTCGACCTGAACTGGCCGAAGGACGTCCCCGACGGCGGGCGCCACGGCTTCACCCCGACCCACCGCGCCCGGCTCGAGGCGGCCCTCCCGGACCTGACCGGCCGGCTCACCGCCGCGCTCGGCGACGCGCCCGGACGGGTCCTCGTACTCGGCAACGAAGAGCTGATGTACGCCCCGCTGCGCCTCGCCAAGGCACTGGAGGAGGCGGGGGCGGCCCGCGAGGTCCGCTTCTCGACCACCACGCGCTCCCCGGTGCTCGCCGTGGACGACCCCGGCTACGCCATCCGCACCCGGCTGGTCTTCCCGGCCCACGACGCCCCGGCCGACGGCCCCGGTGACCGCTACGCCTACAACGTCCACAGCACGCACGGCGCCGGCTTCGACGCCGTCGTCGCCGTCGTGGACTCCGTCGGGGACACCCCCGAGCTGCAGACCGGACTCCTCGCGGCCCTCGCCCCGCACACCGGCCGCGTCGTCCTGGCCGTCGTCCCGTCCTACACACCCGACCGGCGGGAGCCGAAGCCGACCATGACCGAGCCGACCATGACCGAGTCGTCCTCGCACGAGCCGTCCACGCAAGCGCACGAGCCGATCGCGCAGCAGCCGCTGCGCGGCCCCGCCTTCTCCTCGTACGCCCCCGAGGACGTCGGCTGGCTGCTCCAGGACTTCTCCGACGTCGAGCTGGAGGCCCCGACGGAGGAGCGCGAAGAGGCGATCCAGGCGGGCGGCGCGCACTACGCCGAGTCCCTGCCCGTCGAATACCAGCCGACCGCCCAGTACCAGGAGCTCTACCGCAGCGCGCTGACCACCTCGGCCGCCCGCATGGCCCGGGCCGTCGGCACGGTCACCGAGACCGTCCTCGCCGAGCGCTCCCCGTCCCCGGTACTGGTCTCCCTGGCCCGCGCCGGCACCCCCGTCGGCGTCCTGATGCGCCGCTGGGCCCGCGCCCGCCACGGCCTGGACCTGCCGCACTACGCCGTCTCCATCGTGCGCGGCCGCGGCATCGACGCGAACGCCCTGCGCTGGCTGGCCGCCCACCACGATCCGGCCGACGTCGTCTTCGTCGACGGCTGGACCGGCAAGGGCGCCATCACGCGCGAACTGAAGGTCGCCCTGCAGGAGTTCCCGGGCTTCGACCCGGAGATCGTCGTCCTCGCCGACCCCGGCTCGTGCGTGTCCACGTACGGCACCCGCGAGGACTTCCTGATCCCCTCCGCCTGTCTCAATTCCACCGTCTCCGGTCTCATCTCGCGTACGGTTCTGAGGTCCGACCTGGTCGGACCCGCCGACTTCCACGGCGCGAAGTTCTACCGCGAGCTCGCCGGAGCCGACGTCTCCGTCGACTTCGTCGACACCGTCGCCGCCCATTTCGACGAGGTGGCCGACGCCGTCGACCAGGAGGTCAAGGAGCTGCTCGCGGCCGACCGCACCCCGACCTGGGAGGGCTGGGCGGCGGTCGAGCGGATCAGCGAGGAGTACGGCATCCACGACGTGAACCTCGTCAAGCCCGGCGTCGGCGAGGCCACCCGCGTGCTGCTGCGCCGGGTGCCGTGGAAGATCCTGGCGCAGCGTGGCGCCGGGGCCGACCTGGACCACGTACGGCTGCTCGCCGAGCAGCGGGGGGTCCCGGTGGAAGAGGTCGACGGGCTCCCCTACACCTGCGTAGGACTCATCCACCCCCGATTCACGCGCGGCGCCACGGGCGCCGACGGAAAGGCTGTGGCCTCGAAGTGACTGTCCTCGTAGCCAGTGATCTCGACCGTACGCTCATCTACTCGACGGCCGCCCTCGGTCTGACCATGCCCGACCCGGAGGCCCCGCGGCTGCTGTGCGTCGAGGTCCACGAGAGCAAGCCGCTGTCCTACATGACGGAAACGGCGGCGGGACTGCTGGCGGAGCTGACGGCCGATCCCTCGGTGGTCTTCGTCCCGACGACCACCCGGACCCGCAAGCAGTACCAGCGCATCCGCTTCCCCGGCCGCCCGGCCCGCTACGCCATCTGCGCCAACGGCGGGCAGCTGCTCGTCGACGGGGTGCCGGACCGGGACTGGCGGCGGCAGGTCGCCGCCCGCCTGGCGCAGGAGTGCGCCCCGCTGGAGGAGATCCACCAGCACCTGCTGTCCGCGGCCGACCCGGAGTGGCTGCGCAAGGCGCGCGTGGCCGAGGACCTCTTCGCATACCTCGTCGTCGAGCGGGCCCTGGTCCCCGACGAATGGCTCAAGGCCCTGGCGGAGTGGTCCGAGATCCGCGGCTGGACCGTCTCGCTCCAGGGCCGGAAGATCTACGCGGTCCCGCGCCCGCTCACCAAGAGCGCGGCGATGTACGAGGTCGCCCGCCGCACGGGCGCCTCCACGACCCTCGCCGCCGGCGATTCGCTGCTGGACGCGGACCTGCTGCTGGCGGCGGACGCGGCCTGGCGCCCGGGCCACGGCGAACTGGCCGACGCGGCCTGGACGGCGCCCACGGTGACGGCTCTGACCACGGCGGGCGTCCTGGCCGGCGAGGAAATACTGCGCGCATTCACCCGCGAAGCGGACCGACTCGGCAGACTGGGCGCATGACCAAGGGCAACAGCACCAAGATCACGGACGAGCTCTACCAGTACATGCTCGACCACAACCCCCCGCTGAACGCCGTCCAGCGGGGGCTGGTGGCGACGACCTACGCCAAGTTCCCGGACGTCGCCGGAATGCAGTCGGCGGAGGAGCAGGGCCCGCTGCTGGCCTTCCTCGTCCGGCTGACGGGGGCGCGCCACATCGTCGAGGTCGGCACGTTCACCGGCTTCTCGGCCCTCTCCATGGCCCAGGCGCTCCCCGCCGACGGCCGCCTCATCGCCTGCGACGTCTCCGAGGAGTGGACGGCGTACGCCAGGGAGGCCTGGGAGGAGGCGGGCGTCGCGGACCGCATCGAGCTGCGCATCGCACCCGCCCTGGAGACCCTGCGCGCGATGCCGGCCGATCCCCACATCGACCTGGCCTACGTGGACGCCGACAAGGAGAGCCAGATCGCCTACTGGGAGGAACTCGTGCCGAGGCTGCGCCAGGGCGGCCTGATCGTCACCGACAACACGCTGTACCACGGCACGGTCCTCGACGCGTCGGCCACCGGCTCGGCGGCGGGGGTCCGCGCCTTCAACGACCACGTGTCGGCGGACCCGCGCATGGACTCCGTCCTCCTGGCGATCTCGGACGGCCTCACCCTGTCGCGCAAGCGCTAGGTGTGCTGCCCGGCGGGCGGGCCGGGGATCAGCCGCAGCCGCCGCCACCGCAGCAGCCCCCGCCGCCCGCCGCCCGGGCGGGCGCGGGCGCACTGCTGGTCCCGCCGACGGCGACGGCCGACAACAGCTTGACGGTGTCGGCGTGCCCGGCGGGGCAGTCGGCGGGCGCGGAGGACTCGGCCATGGGCCGGCTGACCTCAAAGGTGTCGTCGCAGGTCCGGCAGCGGTATTCGTATCGAGGCATGCGCACAGGCTAAGCGCGCCCGGCTCCGCTGCGCTACGTGCGCCGCCTGCGTGCGCTGCACGCTTTCGCGTGCGGCTACGCCACGGGCCGTCCGATGCCCGCCCGTACCCGGTCCTCCCGGGCCGCCTGCTCGGGGTGACGGGCACGCCAGTACGGATTGTCGTGCGGCAGGGCGCTGCCCACCCGCCCGTACATCCCGAACCACATCAGCATCACGCCGACGACGAAGCTGAACAGCACGTTCTGGATCTCGAAGGCCAGGAAGTTGAAACCGGTGTCCAGCAGGGCGAGATTGACGAATCCGCTCAGGATGAACGCCACCCCGAGCACGATGTTCAGCGTGGAGGCGAAGACCCCGCCGATCACCATCCCGACGAACAGCAGCCCCCCGATGCAGATGGAGAGGACACTCAGCGCGCCGTTGGTGTTCAGGGCGAGCACCGTGTCCCCACCGGTGTCGAAAAACCCCACCCGGTCGATGAGCCCCAGGATGCCGAACGCGACCAGCAGCAGCCCGGTCAGGCCGGCGCCGACCCGGTAGACCTTGCTGAGCTTGTGATCGACGGGAAGATGCTCGTCCAGCCGGGCATTGACGGGACGCAGAAGGCGCCGCAGCATCCCGGGGGAGTCCTGGGGTGGATGGGACGGCGGATAGGGCTCGTGGGCTGTGTACGGCGCATAGTTTTCGTGGGGCTCGTGGCACCCGTAGAGCGCATGAGGCGCATAGGAGCCGCCATGAGACTCATGCTCATGTGGGACCGGGGCCCTCGCGGTTCCGCGGGACCGGGATGCACGGGACGTGTGGAACGTGTGGGCAGCCATACCGCGCCCTCCTCTGCCTCGGGACGCCCACCCCTCGGGCAGGCGTCACTCAGGCTCGTCCCTCCAGCATCCGCCGCCCTGCGACCCGGGACAACTCGGCCCTGCCCGCGCTGCGCCTGACCGGGTCCGGTCCGTCCCCTTCGGCGGCAGGATGGGCCTGCCGTCGCTGCGCCTGAATGGGTCCGGTCCGGCCGCCTCGGCCGCTGCGTCAGCCGTGCCCGCGCTCCGCCCGACCGGGTCCGGTCCGGCCGCCTCGGCCGCTGCTTCAGCCGTGCCCGCGCTCCGCCCGGATCTCGTTCACCACCCGGTTCACGGCCGTCCGTACGTCTTTCATCTCGAGGAGGAACGCCCAGTAGTCCGGGTGCCGCCCCTCGATGCCCGCCAGCGCCCTGCCCACCCGCGCCACCGCATCGTCGAGCGGCCCAGCATGCCGCGGATCCGGCACGCTGCGGCCCGCCATCGCGAGGCGCTGCGCGTCCCGGATCGCGAAGCGGGTCCGGTCCACCTCCGCCTGCGGATCCCGCGCCACCGCCTCCAGCCGCGTCAGCCGGTCCTGCGCCGCCGACACCGCCTCGTCCGTCGCGTCCAGCGAGCCGCGGACCGCCTCGATCAGCGTCCCGACCTCGGCCCAGCGCTGCTCGTCCCGCGCCCGGCCGGCCTCCTTGAGCCGGTCCTCCGCCTCCGCTACCTCCCGTACCGCCTGGTCGGGGACGTGCTGCAGGTCCTGCCAGCACTCCGCGGCGAACCGCCGCCGCAACTCGCTCAGCACTGGATCCACCCGGTCCGCCCGGTTGCGCAGCGCCTGCGCGCGCGTCCGCAGGCTCACCAGCCGCCGGTCGATCTCCGCCGCCCGCTCCGGCAGCCGCGCCGCCTCCGCCCGTATCGCCTCCGCGTCGCGCAGGATCCGGTCGGCACGCTGCACCGTCTCCTGCACGCCGTGCTGTGCCGCGCCCTGGTTCAGCTTGGTCAGCTCGGGCCCCAGCGCCGCCAGCCGCGCCGCCAGATCATCGGCCCGCATCCCCTTGGCCCGTACGGCGTCCAGCGCTTCGCTGGCTCCGATCAGCGCCGCCCTGGCCCGCTCCCGCGCCGGCGCAACCCGCGCGAGCTGCGTCTCGGCCTTGTCCAGCAGCGGCTGCAGCCCCTGAGCGAACCGCTCCAGCTCCCCCTTGACCCGCACCAGCTCGTCGCGCGCCCGGGTCAGCTGGTCCCGCGCCCGCGTGGCGACCGAGGCCTCCAGCTCCGCCCGGTCCAAGTCGTGCGCGTCGACCGCCTCGATGTAGACGTGACTGACCTGGTCGATCCGCTGCCCGAGCGCGGCGAACCCCTCGGTCGCCTGCCGCGCGGCGGGCGACCCGTCCGCCGCGGCGATCGTCTCGATCGAGATCCGCAGATCCCGCTGTGCCGTATCCAGCTCGTAGAACGCGGCCGCGGCGGCATCCTTCGCCGCCTGCGCATCCGCCCGCCGACTCTCGTCCCGCCCACCGAACCACCGCCGGGATGCCGTCGTCACAATCCCTCTCCCGTGCCGTGTCCGCCATGCCCCGATCCATTCTCCCCCACGGGAACGGGTTTGCGTGGGGGGTGTGCCCGCCATGTAGGCTGTCCACTCATCCACGGGTGCGTAGCTCAGGGGTAGAGCGCTGCTCTTACAAAGCAGATGTCGGCGGTTCGAAACCGTCCGCGCCCACCAGTACGAAGGCCCCCCGCCGATCATGGCGGGGGGCCTTTTGTATCTAGATCTCGCCGTCCCGTGCCGCGCGTCGTGCAGTCGGATGACCCGGTCCACGCTCTCCCACCGGAGCCTCACGATCTCCGATCTCCCACGCCGGGAGTAGTGGAGCTCGGCCTCTCCCCTTTCCAGGCGCATCACACCGCGTTCCATCGAGCAGGCGTAGGCGAGGAGCACGACACCGGTTCCGGGCCGAGTTGGTCCAGGCCGCTGACCAACTTCTCGTACTGAACGGCGTGCAGACCGTGCCCACACGCCTTGAGTGTCTGAGTGTGGACACCTTGGTGGCCGTCCCGCGCGCGCTCGTGAGCCCGCATGATGCACGGCGGTATCACGTTCGGAGCGCCCACTCCGACCCTGACTTTTGATTCCCCCATAGGGTCCCCCCTTGAGGAACCGCGAGAGCGCACGCGGGGGCAGCGATGCAGGTGTCGGGCGCAATGCCGGCAGCGCGGAAGCGAGCCGACCTCGCGTTACTGTGCGGTCCATGCTCATCACGAGGGGGAGACATGCGCGAACGCGGTACCAGGCACGTCGGACCGTGGACGTGAGCCGACGGCGCTACGTGGCCAGAGGCGTGCCCGGCGGCTACCGCGTCTGGGACAACAAAGGGCGGCGCTGGTGGGGTGATCATTACGAGGTGTGCCCGGACGGCCTCTTGGCCGAGCTGAACGGCGGGGCGGACCCGGGGAAGATCAGCGCGCTTCTCAAGCGCTACAGGGCCATGAAGCGCTGAATTCTCGCGCCGGCCCGGAGGGTTGCACCATGCCCGCCTCATGGCATGGCCGACGGGGCAGGCTCGGGAGTCGGCTGGGGGAGGGCATCGACATGGATCCGGTACGGCCGGCGCGCAGGCGGGAAGCCCGTCCGGTCGGAGCCGTTCGCGGCAGTCAGCGGGAAGACCCCCGGCCGGGTGTGGTCGGGGGTCGTTCCTTCGGGTCAGGCGTTGGGGCGCTTGCCGTGGTTGGCCTTCTTCTTCTTACGGGCGCGCCGCTTGTTGCCTCGCTTGGCCATGGTGTGGGTCTCCCTCGTCGGCGACTTTTCATGCCTCGGCCAGTCTAGGTTCGGGATGGTTCGTCCGCATCAGCGACGCATGCTCACCGCCTGGCGGGGAGGGTTCGGTCAGGGGCGCTTGAACTCCACCGGGCCGCCGTTCATCTCGATGGCGCCGTCCGCGTGCAGGACCGGACGGCGTTCGGTCATCCGGGCGCTGTAGGCCTCGATGTGCTGGATGGCCGCAGCGTTCGAGTCCGTGAAGTCGACCAGGGCGATCGCGACCCAGTAGCGCGTCTTGGTGTTCTCGAAGAGGGGCACGGTGACCGTGGAGCCGCGGCCGTCCGTGACGACCACCTTCGCCCCGAAGCTGCGGAACGAGCCGAAGCCGTTGCTCAGCGCGGAGTACGCGCAGAGCAGGACGTACCCCTGCTCCTCGGGGCGCACGATCCGCAGCGTCTCGCAGCCCGGCTCGCGCGCGTCACCGTCCAGCCGGATGAAGGGCCGCTCGCTCAGCGAGCCGAGTCGCTTGTAGTAGACGACGCCCGTGTCGTCCCCGGGGGCCTTGGGTCCCCCGGAGGTAGAGGGGACGACGGGGGAGCCCTGGGGGACGTGGCGGGACTTGACGAGGGTGCCGGGTTCCGTGACGCCGCGCAGGGCCTGCGACGCCGGCACGAACAGGGCGTACAGGTCCAGGTCGGCGCCACGCTTCCGGCGCTGGGCGCTGCCGCCGTCCCACTCCAGGGCGGCGGTGACCATCAGGTCGCGGTCCTGTTTGTCCAGGCTGATCGAGGCCTGGCCGCCCTTGTCGAGGCTGATTGCGCCGAGCGGGGGTTTGACCATGCTCGGTGCCGGTGCCGGTGCCGGTGCCGGTGCCGGAGCCCATGCGGGTGTGGGTGCAGGTACCGGTGCGGGCGGAGCGTCGTGGCGCGGCTCGGCGCTCGCCGGTGTCACGGTCCCGGTCGGCGGCTCCGTCACCTGCACGCCGAAGTCCGTGGCCAGGCCCGCGAGGCCGTCCGCGTAACCCTGGCCGATGGCGCGGAGCTTCCATCCGGCGCCGCGGCGGTAGATCTCCAGGAGCAGGACGGCGCGTTCACCGTCGGTGAGCGGTGGGAGAGGGAACTCGACCGGTCCGGCGCCCTCCTGAGTGGCGCGGATCCGTACGTCCTGCACGGTGCGGAAGGTGCGGGCGGCGTCGTCGGGATCGCAACTCCCGATCAGGACCACCCGGTCCACGTCGGCGGGCAGGGCCCCCGGGGTCACCTCGATGCGCTCGGGTCCGCCGGCGTCGGCGGCGAGGTGGCGGACCGCACCGGCCTCGGCCGACGGCTGGTTGTAGAAGACCATGTCGCCGTCGGACCGGACGCTGCCGTCCACCGCGACCAACAGGGCGCTGAGGTCGACGGGGTCACCCGCGCAGTGCAGCTCGGCGGTGATGCGCTCCGCGCCGATAGCCGTGTTCCCACCCTTGCCGAGCTCCTGCATGCCTGCCACCTACCCGCTCTCCCGAAGGCTGTTCGGCCACTGAGCCACTGAGCCACTGTGCCACAGCGCTTCCGCGCCCTTGGCCGCTGCGTCGGGGCGTGGGATCGTCGGGAGATGGGCGAGTGGCTCGCGTGGGGTGGGGTGGTCGTGGCGGTGGTCGCGGCGGCAGTGCTGCTGACGTTGCTGGAGCGCTCCCTGGGGGCGGGGTTCGAACGGAAGCGGGCCGAGGAACGGGCGCGCCTGCTCGCGTATCTCAACGAGCCGCCCGGCCCCGGCGGCACCCTTGCCGGCCCCGGCGAACCCGGCGGTCCCTCCGCCCTGCCCGGGGCCGGGAAATTCGAGGACGTCGGCCGGTTCCCGCACCCCCGCGCCCCGGCGAGACTCGGCGACCGGCGGGACGACTTCACCCCGATCCTGGTGGAGTACTACGCCTACGGACTGACCCAGGCGCGCAGCAGCTTCGCGACGAGCCAGCGGTTCGCCGGGGTCGGGGCGGCGATCCTGCTCGTCGGGGTGGGGCTGGCGGTGTGGAACGCCGAAGCCGGCGGGGAGTTCTACCTCGGGATCGTCACAAGCTCGGCCGGATTGATGACCACCTTGATCGGGCAGCTTTTCCACCGGCGGGCCGACATCGCGCTCCAGCACATGGCCGACCAGACCGCCTCCCTGCGCGACGACCGGCGGGCCGCCGAGACGACCCAGCAGGCCATCGGGCTGCTCGAGACGGTCGAGGACCCGGGGCTGAAGGGCCGGCTCCAAGCGGGACTGATCATGAAACTTTCCGGGGCCGAGCTGCCCCGGTAGCGGGATAGTAGAGGTATGTGCCGTTCCATTAAGACGTTGCGCCCGCCGGCCATCCCCGAGAAGGCGACGGAGGAGGAGATCCGCGCCGCCGCCCTGCAGTACGTACGGAAGGTGTCCGGATTCCGGGTGCCGGCCGCGCACAACCGCGAGGTGTTCGAAGCGGCGGTGGACGCCGTCGCCGAAGCCACCGCGGCGCTGCTCGACGGGGTACACGTACGGGGGCAGGCCGCCCCGGCGTGACCCCGAGGCGGCTCGCTCGTGCGGGCGGCGCCGCAGGTCGCCGGCGGCTCGCGAGCCGCCTCCTGCATGCCCGCAACCCACCGGCCCGCCACCTGCAGGCCGGGTAGGCGCCTGCGGGTCCGCCTCGTACGGAGCCGCTGCCCTGGGCCCGGGATCAGGCCGCGGCGCGGCGGCGCAGCACCCACACCCCGGCGCCGAGCGCACCTGCGGCGAGGGCGCCGCCGACTGCGATCTGCCACGGGTTCATCGAGCCGATGCTGCCGCCCGCGCCGCCGCGTGCCGCGCCCGGGGCGACCTGCAGCGAGACGGTGACGCGCTCACCGCCCGGGCCGCCGCACTCGAAGACGACGCGGTGCGTGCCCTGAGTGGCGTTGCGCAGGACGGTGGCGGTGCCGAAGAGGGTGGTGGCGTCCAGGTTGCCGGGGGCCAGCCGTACCTCGCCGAAGGCGGTCGACGTGGCCCGGCCGGTCCGGGTGCCGCAGCCTTCGACGTTGAGGGCGACCCGGCCGCCCGGGGCGACGGTGGAGGGGGAGACGCCGGCGGAGGGGATGGCATAGGCGAGCGTGGCGGGAGCGGCGGCGACGATGAGGGTCGCGGCGGCGACGGTCATCAGGCGACGCGCGGTGGCGGACAGCGTGGCGGGCGATGTGGCAGGCGGCTTGTCGGGCATGGAGAGAACTCCTCGGCTCCTCGAAACGGCGCGGCCAGGGCACGGATGTGACGCGGATTCGGTTGCGCGCCGTGCTGTGGACGCTAGGAGCCAGGGGCGGGGGCGGCGATCGGGGCCGGGTGAACGGGTGACCCACTGCTCCGCCCGGGGGACCCGCGGTGGCCAGCACGACGAGGCCGCCCGTGCCGTGCCGCCCCGCCCGTGCCGTGCCGCCCGTGCCGCGCCGCCCGTGCCGCCCCGCCCGTGCCGTGCCGCGCCGCCTGGGCCGCGCCACGCTGCCCGCGCCGCCTACGCTGCGGGAGCCGCCGTCGGCGGAATCGGGCGGCGGACGAGGAAGGCCGCCACGGCGCCCGCGGCGAAGAGGGCGACGATCGAGACCGCGCTGCCGAGCCACTGAGTGCCGAGCCACTGCGTCCCGAAGTACCCGAGGGCCACGCTGTAACCGGCCCAGGCCATGCCCGCCAGGACCGACCAGGGCAGGAACTCCGCCACCTTGCGCTGCGTCTTGCCCGCGCCCAGGGACACCACCGAGCGCCCGGCCGGGGCGAAGCGGGCGATCACCACCAGGGCGCCGCCACCCCGCGCGAGAGCGGTGCCGAGGCGCTCATGGGCCCGGGTCAGCCGCCGGGAACGGGCGATGGCCCGGTCCAGCCGGGCTCCGCCGCGCCGTGCCAGCCGGTACGCGGCCATGTCCCCCAGCACCGAGGCGGTCGTGGCGATCACGAGCAGAAGCAGGATGTCCGGCACCTGCTCGGGCACCGGTACCGGCCCCGCCGCCCCCGCCGCCCCGGCGGCCGCCGCGGCCGCTGCGGCGGTGATCACCAGCACGCCGCTCGGCAGCACCGGAAGGAAGACGTCGAGCACGACGGACACCGCCACCAGGGCGTAGATCCATGGGCTCGCGGTCAGCGACCCCAGCGTCTCAAACAAAACGGGACTCCCCAGTCCGGTTGACGTGCTGCGGCACGAAGCGCCGCGACGTCGCGGGGAGCGGCAGGAGCGGCTGACAGCCATACAGCGTACGCCCGGCGTTCATGCCCCGGGTGCCCGGGGCGGCTCCCACGCCGCCGCCCCGTCAACTGCGCCGCCCCGTAACGCCGGGCGCCCGACGGGTTCCGCTACTCCGTACCGGTGAGCTCCCGGTCCAGCACCGTCACCAGCCGCGCCCCTTCGCGCTTCTTGCGCGCCTGGTCCAGCCGCAGCCGCGCCGTCCGCCCGGACAGTGCGAGCGTCATCAGCTGGTTCCCGAACCAGGGTCCCCCCGTACGCCGCCAGTTCAGGGGCGGCCGCCCCGTCCGCCCGTGCAGGGAGAAACCTCGTCCCAGCCACCGCCCCGTCCGCGACCAGCCCAGCCGGAATCCCCACTTCACCGCGGTGTGGATGGAATTGTGCACCGGCGAACACGTCAGCTGGAACACCCGGGCCGTGCTCGGTATCCGAGGCTCTGCCACGTACGCGTGATGGACGTCGCCCGACAGCACGCACACCGTCGCCGGTGCCCGGGGACCCGTCCCCACCTCCTCGATCAGATCCGTCAGCGCCGCGAACGAGGCCGGGAACGCCGCCCAGTGCTCCAGGTCGCTGCGCCGGCGCAGATTCTCCCCGATCCGGGCCCACCGCGGCCCGCGCTCCCCACGGCACAGCGCGGCATTCCACGTCTCGGCATCGTGGATCAGCGGGGGCATCAGCCAGGGCAGCGAGGACCCGATCAGCAGGTGGTCATAACCCCCGTGCCCGGCGAGGGCGTTCTCCCGGAGCCACTGCTGCTCCGTCGGATCGAGCATCGCCCGCCCGTTCTCGGCCAGCACCCGCGCGGCCCGGGTGTCCACCATCAGCAGGCGGGTCCGGCCGAAGTCGCGCCGGTAGCTCCAGCGCACCGTGGCCGGGTCGGCGTCCGCCGCGGACGCGAAGGCCCGTAGCGCGTCCGTACCGTCCGGGGTCTGCCGTATCGCCCCGTACAACTCGTCGGCCGCCAGCTCGGAGGGCGAGAGATTACCCAGGTGCTGGTACACCCAGTACGACATCAGGCCGCTGAGCACACGCTCCCGCCACCACGGCGTCTCCCGCATCTCGGCCACCCACGACGCGCTCGTGTTCCAGTCGTCGATGACGTCGTGGTCGTCGAATATGTGCAGGCTCGGGACGGTCGACAGCAGCCAGCGGATCTCCGGGTCGAGCCAGGACTCGTAGTACAGCCGGGTGTACTCCTCGTAGTCCGCGACCTGGGCGCCGGGAGGCTCCCGCAGATCCCGCCGGGCCACGAGCCACTGACGGGTCTCCTTGGACAGCGCGTCGGCGTACACCTGGTCGCCGAGCAGCAGCAAGAGGTCTGGGCGCACCGCCTCCGGATCGGCGGCGAGCCGCGCTGAGAGGGTGTCGAGTGCGTCCGCGCCGTGCGGCCCGTGCCGGCCGGCCGGCGGCGCGGCCTGCCGGCAGGAACCGAAGGTGACACGCAGTCCGGGCGACGGCCGGCCGGCGCCCGTGACGGCCGGAGCGGTGATCGTGCTCGGCGGGAAGCCGCTGTCGGGCAGCGGCCACACCTGCCGGCCGTCGAGAAACACTTCGTAAGCCGTCGTCGCGCCCGGGGTCAGGCCGGTGACCGGCACCAGCGCGTAGTGGTGACCGGCTATCTGGAAGGTGCGCGTGCTGCCGCCCGCCCCGTCGGCGCACCGCACCTCGGTCGTGCACGGGCGGTCCGTCTCTACCCATATCGTGGCCGACCCGCCCGTGTCCCAGTCGACGTAGCGCAGCAGCGGCCCCAGACGCAGTCCGGCCATGCGACTCCCCCTCCTCCGTAACCCCTTCGATCACGTTACGACGGGGAAGGGGAGCCACGCCTCCCCCTGACGGGGGAAAGATCGGCCGACTTCTCAGCAGCCGTTGAGGAGGTTGACCAGGGCCGTCTTCTCACCGGAGTCCATGCTCAGGCCCCAGTGCTGCTTCACGTGGACCCACATCCGCGCGTATGTACAACGGTAGGCCGTCCGCGGCGGCAGCCACTTGCCGGGGTCGAGGTCGCCCTTGGCCTGGTTGACGTTGTCGGTGACCGCGATGAGCTGCGGGCGGGTGAGGTCGTTGGCGAACTGCTGGCGCTTGCTGGTGGTCCAGGCGTTGGCGCCGGAACGCCAGGCCTCCGCCAGGGCAACCATGTGGTCGATGTCGATGTCGGAGGCCGCGGTCCAGGTGGCGCCGTCGTACTCGGAGTACCAGCTTCCGCTCACCGCGGCGCAGGCGGAGTCCTGGACCACGTTCACGCCGTCCCGCTTGAGGACGGTCTCCCGGGTGTTGCAGCTGCCGGAGACGGTGCTCCAGTGCGGGAAGAGGTCGCGGCTGTAGCCGCTGGTGGACCCTTCCGCCTTGGGCGTGACCGTCGCCAGGTACGAGCGGGCGGCCGAGGCGCTGATGGGGGTGGGCGGGGCGGCCTGGGCGGTCGGCGCGTTCAGGAGGGAGGTGAGTGCGGCGAGCGCGGCTGCTGACGCGAGCACGCCGATTCGACGCGCGTAGACGCGGGGTATGAGTGCCATGTGGGGCTCCCTGGGGGTGGGGGATGTGGCCGTACGCGCCCCGGTGGGGCGTGACCATGCTGGGGGCGCCGGATGTCGCGGGGATGGGCGCCAGGTGACAGCCTGGCGACATGAGCACGTCACATCAAGGCGCGCAACGCCCCGGATTTAAGTGGAAGTTGAGATTCCGTGGCCAAAGGGACGGGTGAGGCGGCCGCGAGGATACTTGGGGCGGGGCATTGCGGGGCAGGGTGGGGCGTAACGGGGCGGGGTGGGCGGCGCGGGGTGGGACGGGCGGAACGCGGCAAGGCGGGCGGTGTGGGGGTTGAGCGGGCGGAACGCGGTGAGGCGGATGGCGCGGGGTGAGGCCGGCGGAACGGGGCAGGGTCGGGCCGGCCCAGGCAGGACGGGGTAAGTCGGGGCAGATCCGGAGCCGGCAGGCACCAAAGGCCCATCCCGGCGCGCCGGGGCCGTCGCGTATTCTGTCCGGAGCAGAAGGGGAGTAGCTCTTCGCCGGACCGTCGACATACTGCTGGGTCACCCCAGCCGGCGCCCGGAGGCAGGCCGCGCACAGCGGTCGGCCAGCGAGACCTTCGGCCGCAGTGTCCTGTTCAGGTGTAGGCGCGTTCCGTACGCGCATACGCACGCCAGGGCGCCGCCGAGCCGAAGCGACCCCTGATACACCCCAGGTCTCTCGGTCCCGATGGCGTCCTGCCCGACCGATTGAGGTTCCACCCCCGTGTTCAGCTTCAGCATCACGGCGATCGCCTTCGGCGTCGTCTTCCTTGCCGAACTCCCCGACAAGACGGCCCTCGCCGGCCTGATGCTCGGCACGCGCTACCGCGCCTCCTACGTCTTCGCCGGCGTCGCCGCCGCCTTCGCCGTACACGTCGCCCTCGCCATCGCCGCAGGCAGCGTGCTCACCCTGCTCCCGCACCGGCTCGTCCAGGCCGTCGTCGGCGTCCTCTTCCTCGCGGGCGCCGCGATGCTGCTCCTGAAGAAGGACGACGGGGAGGAGGAGGTCAAGCCGCCTGCCGACCAGTCCTTCTGGAAGGTCTCCGGGGCGGGCTTCATGCTGATCCTGGTGGCGGAGTTCGGTGACCTGACCCAGATCATGACCGCCAACCTCGCCGCACGCTACGACGACCCCGTCTCCGTCGGCATCGGCGCCGTCCTGGCCCTGTGGGCGGTCGCCGGCATCGGAATCCTGGGCGGGCGCACCCTGATGAAGTACGTTCCGCTGCGGCTGATCACCAAGATCGCGGCCGCGGTGATGGCGGCGCTGGCCGTGTTCTCGCTGTACGAGGCCATAGCGGGCTGAGGCGACTGAGGCGGCTCGCGCGGCTGACGCAGCTGACGGGCTTACGCGGCTAACGCGGCGAGGTGGTAGGTGGGAGCGGCGGTCGGATGCGGGACGGGGCGGAGCAGCGGCGGATATTCCGTTGCGGGGGGCACGCGCAACGATCACGCTCGTGCGCGTGACCGACACCACCGCCCCCACGGGCCCCTCCGCCGGCCCCGCACCCGCGTCCTCCTCAGACCGGCACTTCGGCTGGTCCAACATGTTCGTCCACCCCGATGAGGACACCCGGACCGACGGCGGCTTCCAGGGCGAGCGGGCCGTGCTCGCCGGCTACCTGCGCGACCAGCGGCTGACGCTGGCACTGAAGTGCGCGGGCCTCGATGCGGAGGCCCTCGCGCGGCGCTCGGTGGAACCCTCCAACCTGTCCCTGCTGGGTCTCGTACGTCACCTCGCGGGCGTCGAGCAGCACTGGTTCCGGCAGGTCATGGCAGGCCAGGACGTACGCCGGCACTACCGCTCGGAGGAGGACCGCGCGGGGGAATTCACCGGCGCGGTGGCCGACGCTGCGGTGGTCGCGGACGCATGGGCGACCTGGCGAGCCGAAGTCGCCTTCGCGGAACAACTCGTCGCCCAGGCCACGAGCCTGGACGTCACGGGCGACAACGGCGGGGAGCCGATGGAGCTGCGCGAGGTCCTGGTCCACATGATCGAGGAGTACGCCCGCCACAACGGCCACGCGGACTTCCTACGGGAACGCATCGACGGCCGCGTGGGGCAGTAGGGAGGCGGGCTTCGCGCCGGGTCGGGGCGCGGGCGGGCTGCGGTGGGCGGGAGCCGGGCGGGCGGAATGACACTGCGCGGCGGGACGGGGGCGGCGGAAGCCGGGCGTGCGGGTCGGGGCGTGCGGCGGGGGCTGCGGGGGCGGGAGCGGTGCGGCGGCCGGGATCGGGACCTGCGGCGGGGGCTTTGGCAGGCGGAAGCCGAGCGGGCAGGGTCGGATCGCACGGCGGGGGCTTCGGTGGCGGGAGCCATCTGGGCGGTATCAGAGTGGGTTTGGGGGGTTCCCGTCAGTCTCATCGTCTCTCCGTGTCGGGCCGGTCCCTCAAGGGCGCTCCTGCGTCGCGTCGCTGCGCGATGGCCTGCGGCCACCCTTGAC
>NZ_JBSGZI010000043.1:29805-59041 GCF_053610945.1 Streptomyces sp. NPDC054849 | reverse complement strand
AGACCGGCACGCGGGGTCGGCGACAATCGGCAACAACTATACGGGGCCCACCCGATCCGGGTGGCCCGCTTCTTCACTGTGGAGCTAAGGAGAATTGAACTCCTGACCTCCTGCATGCCATGCAGGCGCTCTACCAACTGAGCTATAGCCCCTTGTTCTGCTTGCCGCTTCGGTCTCCCTTGCCGGTTCCCCTTGGCGACGTCCCAAACATTACACGGTCATGGCCCTGGTCCAAAAATCGGTTTCCACCGACTGTGGGCCATGTCCGATTTAATCCAACTTGTCAGGCTCTAGCGAACTGATAGAACCGCTTGAGCGTGCAGTGCTCGTCGAGCAGCCGACCATAGATCGGCTCCCCTTCCAGCTCCCGGTACGTCTCGATCGGGTCGCCCTTTATGATCAGCGCCCGCGCGCATTCCTCGCACCAGTACTGGTAGTCGGGGTTGACCGGGTCCATGTCCCGCACGATCGGCGTGCCGTTGTTGCACCAGTCGCACCGGCGCCGGTGTGCACCCATCCGTCAGCGACTCCCTCCCGCGTCGGGCCGTCGTGACCCCCTCCGGCGGTCCGATTCTGCCATGCCGGTGCGGGCCAGGTCAGCAAACGCAAAGGGCACAAAGACAAGGATCCCGTCCCCTGTTGGGGACGGGATCCTGATTGTGGAGCTAAGGAGAATTGAACTCCTGACCTCCTGCATGCCATGCAGGCGCTCTACCAACTGAGCTATAGCCCCGCTCTCCGCTGCGCTCCCCCCGTCTCCGGTGTTCTGCGCTGCGAACAAGAAGAACTCTAGCCTGCGACCGGCCGGAAAGTGAAATCCGGCTGGCGGCCCCGGCAGGGAGCGGCGGGGAGCGGCGGGGAGCTGCTCAGTCGTCGTCGCCGAGCACCGGTTCCGGCAGCGTGCCGGCGTTGTGCTCCATCAGACGCCAGCCGCGCGCGCCCTCGCCGAGGACGGACCAGCAGCAGTTGGAAAGCCCGCCCAGGGCCTCCCAGGAGTACGCCTCCAGGCCCAGCAGGCGCCCGATCGTCGTACGGATGGTGCCGCCGTGGCTGACCACGACGAGCGTGCCGTTCTGCGGCAGCCGGCCGGCGTGCTCCAGCACCACGGGTGCGGCGCGGTCGGCGACCTCGGTCTCCAGCTCACCGCCGCCACGGCGGACCGGTTCGCCGCGCTTCCACGCCGCGTACTGCTCGCCGTACTTCGCGAGGATCTCGTCGTGCGTGAGGCCCTGCCACTCGCCGGCGTACGTCTCGCGCAGCGCCGCGTCGTGCTCCACGGAAAGCCCCGTGACGGCGGCCAGCTCGGCCGCCGTGGCGGCGGCGCGACGCAGATCGGAGGCCACGATGGCATCCGGCTTCAGCGAGGCGAGCAACCGCGCGGAGCGGCGCGCCTGCACCACACCCGCCTCGGTCAGCTCGATGTCCGTGGAACCCTGGAAGCGCCGCTCCAGGTTCCACGAGGTCTGGCCGTGCCGCCAGAGGACGATCTTCCTGCTGGACTTGCCCGAGTTGCTCGCGCTCAGAACAGATCACCGTCCAGCTCGTCGTCGCCCGCCGCCTCACGCAGCTTGGCGTGCTCCTCGGCCTTGCCGATGGTGAGCTTGGCGTCCTCGGGGAGCTCGATCTCGGGGCAGTCCTTCCACAGGCGCTCCAGCGCGTAGAAGACCCGCTCCTCGCTGTGCTGGACGTGGACGACGATGTCGACGTAGTCGAGCAGGATCCAGCGGGCGTCGCGGTCGCCCTCCCGGCGCACCGGCTTGGCCCCGAGCTCCTTCAGCAGGCGCTCCTCGATCTCGTCGACGATCGACTTGACCTGGCGGTCGTTGGGCGCCGAGGCGAGCAGGAAGGCGTCGGTGATCGACAGCACGTCGCTGACGTCGTACGCGATGATGTCGTGCGCGAGCCGGTCGGCCGCGGCCTGGGCGGCGGCGGTGATGAGCTCGATGGAGCGGTCCGTGGCGGTCACTGGCCATGCTTTCGGGTTGGCGGGCAGATCCTTACAAGGGTCTCATGTACCGCCGACACCGCCCGCGCGGAACGTTCCGCGCGGGCGACAGCACGTCTCAGGGCCGGTCCGGAGCCGGTCAGGACGCCTTGTAGTCCTTGCCCAGGATCACCACGACCTCCGCGTTCACAGCGTTCTCGCCCTTCTTCACGACCGTCTCGGGCAGCCCCAGCGTCTTGGCGACCTCGATCGCGCGGTCCCGCTGGGCGTCGTCCTGGTAGGTGATCTGCGAGGCGGCCGCGGTCTTGTCGGCCTTGCCGCCGTCCACGAAGGTGTAGCCGCCGTTCATGAGCGCCGCCTTCGCCGAGACCTGCGTCTTCTCGTCACCCGTGGCGTCCTTGAGTCCGACGCGCGGGGCTGCTCCGGGCTGCGCCTCGGCGACGGAGCCGCCCAGCACCTCCTTGACGACCTTCTTGTTGGCGTCGTCGGTGAGGGTGCCGTCCGGCTTCACCGTGATGACGTCGGTGCGGTACGCGCCCACCTTGGCGTGCTGGCCCAGCCGGGACAGCAGGGCTCCGAGGGTCTGGGCGTTCAGGGCCGGATCGAGGATCTGGCCGATGCTCTCGACGGTCACGGCCGCCGCCTTCGGGTCGCTCGGCACCTTGCGCAGCACCGCGTGGAGCACCTTGCCCATCCGCTCCAGCTGCTTGGCCTCCGGTTCTCCCTGGCCGCGGTGCGTGGCGTAGGCGACGGCCATCGGGCCGCTGAGGCTCTGCTTCTGGCCCTGGGCCACGGCCGGGGTCTTGGCCGCGTCGTCGGCCGGGACTGAGGTGTCGGTGTCGACCTCGATGCCGCCGACCAGTTCGACCAGGTTCTCCAGGAAGGGGGTGTCCAGGCGCCAGGTGCCGCCGATGTGGGTGCCGAGCACGGAGTCGAGGGCCTCGCGGGTGCCGAGGCTGCCCTCCTCCACCGCCTTGCCGAGCCCGGTCGCCGTCCCGTCCTGGTGGGTGACGCCGAGGCTGTTGGGCAGCAGGACGGTGGCGCCCTGCTTGGTCGTGACGTTGTCGACGAGCAGCGCCGAGGAGGAGCCGCCCTTCTTCGTGTTGTGCACGTGGACGACGATCATGTCCCGCTTCTGCGCCCCGGCGTCGACGGCCGAGGTGGCCTTCGTCTCGCGGGGGCCGTCGAGGAACGGCAGCTTGCCCGCGTACCAGAGGTAGCCGAGGCCGGCGACGGCGAACACGGCGAGGGCGACCATCAGCGCCACCACCCGGTTGCGGCCGCGGCGGCGGGCCTCCTCGCGGCGCTCGGTCCGGCTCTCGGTGAACTTGAGCCAGTCGATGACGTCCTCGGAGTCCTCGTCCGGCTGGTCGATGAAGGCGAACATCTCGGTGCGGTAGTCCCGGCCCGCCTCGGGCTCGCCGTCGGACCGGCGCGGCTCGGGGACCTGTGCGGACGGCTGCCCGCCACGGGCCGGGGGGGCCGGGGGCTCCGGAGCGGCCTGCTGCGGGATCCACTGCTGCTGTTGCCGGGTCTGCTGGGGCTGCTGGACCTGCTGCGTCTGCTGCGTCTCGTACCCGTAGGCAGGCGCCTGCGGGTACTGCTGCTGCCCGTACTCCTGGGCGGCCGGCTGCTGCGGGTAGTACTGCTGCGGCTGCTGGTCGTATCCCTGGTAGTCGTAGCCGTACTGCTGCTGCTCGTACTGGGGGGCGGGCGGAGCCGGCTGTGCGGGCACCTGGCCGTACACCGGCCGCCCGTACGCGTCGTAGCCGATGAGCTGCTGCTCGTGGGCGGCGTTCGGATCGTACCGGCCGTACTGATCCTGTCGGTCGTTCACCGCGGGGCCCCTCTCTCCGGAAGCTCAGGCTCCCCGGTACAGCTCACGCTTGTCGATGTAGCGCACCACGCCGTCCGGCACCAAGTACCAGACAGGATCCCCCTGGGCGACCCTTGCACGGCAGTCTGTGGACGAGATCGCCAGCGCGGGGACCTCGACCAGGGAGACGCCCCCCTCGGGAAGTCCGTCGTCGGTGAGCACGTGGCCCGGCCGGGTGACTCCGATGAAATGGGCGAGCGAGAAGAGCTCGTCGGCGTTTCGCCAGGTCAGGATCTGTGCGAGCGCGTCCGCACCCGTGATGAAGAACAGGTCGGCGTCGTCGTTCAGCGCCTTCAGGTCCCGCAGGGTGTCGATGGTGTACGTCGGCCCGCCGCGGTCGATGTCGATGCGGCTCACCGAGAACTGGGGGTTCGAGGCCGTGGCGATGACCGTCATCAGGTAGCGGTCCTCGGCGGGCGAGACGGCCCGCTGGGACTTCTGCCACGGCTCGCCGGTCGGCACGAACACCACCTCGTCGAGGTGGAAAAGGGCGGCCACCTCGCTGGCGGCCACCAGGTGTCCGTGGTGGATCGGGTCGAATGTCCCGCCCATCACGCCGAGCCGGCGCTTGACCGGACCGGTAGGCATCTCCTGCTCTCCCATGAGCGCAGAGCCTACTGGCCCGGCGGACGCGGCGGCCTCGGCGGGTTCAGCGCGATCAGCGGTCGCGGTTCAGGCGCGTGGTGACCCAGAGCATCAGCATCAGGATGACGAACGCGGCGCCGCCGGTCAGGTAGGGATTCAGGCTGTCGTGGTTGCCGCCGTGCTGCCCGGCCCCCTCCGAGGCGAGGACGACCAGGTTGTGGGCGGTGGAGGAGAGGCTCATCAGGCAGGTACCTATCGAGTCGGGGAGCGGGCGGAGACTTCGCTCACATCGTATGCGGGGGCCTGGGGCACGCTCACGCCGACTCAGGCGTTGGAGAGGATAGACGCACGGTCAAGAGGTCTATCCCAGGGGAGGGCGCACATGACGGAGACAGGGTTCGAGAAGGTGCCGGCGCGGGACCGCAGGAGGTTCCCCGGCATTTCCTCGCGGGCGTACGAGCATCCGGCGGACCGCTCCGCGCTCGTGGCACTGCGCAGGCTGAGCGGCTTCGACACGGTGTTCAAGGCCATGAGCGGGCTGCTTCCGGAGCGCAGCCTGCGGCTGCTGTTCCTGTCGGACTCGGTGCGGGTGGGCGAGACGCAGTTCCCGCACCTGTACGCGATGCTCCGTGACGCCTGTTACATCCTGGACCTGGAGAAGGTCCCCCAGATGTACGTGCAGCAGGACCCGAAGCCCAATGCCATGTGCATCGGGCTGGACGAGCCGATCATCGTGGTGACCACGAGCCTCGTCGAGCTGCTCGACGAGGAGGAGATGCGGGCGGTGGTGGGCCACGAGGTGGGTCACGCACTGTCGGGTCACGCCGTCTACCGCACGATCCTGCTCTTCCTGACCAATCTGGCGATGAAGGTCGCGTGGATCCCGCTCGGCAATGTGGCGATCATGACGATCGTGGCCGCGCTGCGGGAGTGGTTCCGCAAGTCGGAGCTCTCGGCGGACCGGGCCGGGCTGCTGGTCGGTCAGGACGTGCACGCCTCGATGCGGGGGCTGATGAAGATCGCGGGCGGCAACCACCTCCACGAGATGAACGTGGACGCCTTCCTGGCCCAGGCCGAGGAGTACGAGTCGAGCGGCGATCTGCGCGACTCCGTGCTGAAGATCCTGAACATGCTGCCCCGGACGCACCCCTTCACCACGGTGCGGGCGGCCGAGCTGAAGAAGTGGTCGGAGAGCCGCGACCACCAGCGGATCATGGACGGCCACTACGCGCGGCGCGAGGACGACAAGGACACCTCGGTGACCGACTCCTTCCGGCAGTCCGCCGCGCACTACGCCGACTCGGTGCGCACCAGCAAGGACCCCCTGATGAAGCTGGTGGGCGACATCGCGGGCGGGGCGAACGACCTGGGCGGCAAGCTCCGCGAGAAGTTCACGGGCGCCGGTGCCGGCAGCGGATCCGCTGCGGCTGCCGGATCCGCGGACAAGGGCGGGGCTACGGAGCAGGGCTGACGGGAGCGGCCTGCGGGGTCGCGGGCGTCGCCATCACGCCGCACAGCCCGGCCGTGCGCCGCGGCTGGCCGCTGGCGTACGGATCGCTCGCGGCCGGGCCCACCGTGGTGGGGCCTGCTCCGGCCGGCACCGGGCGGAAGCCTCCGGCCGGGTCGCTGGAGCAGTCCTGGGGCCCGGCCAGCACATAGGCCGCGGCCAGCTCCAGCCGCCGGGCTCCCAGGTCCTCGCGGTCGAAGCGCAGCCGCAGCTCGCGCCGGACGGTGAAGAGCGAGGCGCCGTCGACCGCGGCCGGGGCTCCGGTGGCCGACCGCACGGCGTACACGAAGGTGTGGTCGGTGATCACCTCCAGCACGTCCGGTGCCACCTCCGCGAAGGCGAGGCTCCCGCTCACCCGGACGCGGGAGTCGGCCACGACCGCGGTGGCCGGGTCGAAGCGGACCAGCCAGCCGGTGGCCTCGTGGCGGCCGTCGCGGGAGGGCGAGGTCATGCTGCGGTCGAACTGCTCGAGCTGGTCGGGATCGAGCAGGACCCTCACCGGCCGGGTGGCCGTCCCCGCCAGGACGTCGGGGTCCAGCGAGGACTGCACCAGGTAGTCCTTGGCGATGGACAGCGCGGTGACGACCTGGACGTCGGTGAAGTGGTGCGTGCGGCGCACGGCGGGCAGGGTGATCCCGGCCGCGCCGACCCGGTAGTCGGCGGCGGGGCTCTGCGCGTACAGATCGGCGGGCCGCCCGCCGGGCACGGTGGTGGTCGGCGCGAGCGGAACGACGGTGGCGGTGAGCGCCTGCGCGGGGCCCCCGGGCGGGGGGACGTAGGGATTGCGCAGCCCCATGTAGACGGCGACGGCGAAGGCCGTGGCGATGAGCAGCACGAGCAGCATGCCCTGCCGGGCGCCCCGCCCGGGGGTGCTGGTCCCCGAACCGGGTCCGCCGCTCGACCAGAGTGAGCGGCTGCGCACGGCGGGGGCGTGCTCGCCCATGCGCTCTTGTGCCGAGAACTCCTGGAGCCGGGCAGCCCTCACGAAGTCCTCGTCGAACACCACCGATCGGTACTCGTCCGACCGGAATTCGTCGTCACCCCCGCCGATGCCCTCGGGGGTGCCGTCGGGTGGGTCTCCAGGCACGGCCATCGCTTCTCCCCGCTGTCCCCGCTTCAGAGAAGCCCCCGACTCCACGGTAGGCGAGCGGGGTCGTACCTTCAGGGTTGGCGGACGGAGGGGTGCGTAAACGCGCCGACGCCCGTGACTTCACCCCTGGGGGTGCTGGCGGGCGCCGGGGCCGGGTCCGCCTCCCCCGAGGCGCTGCGGTACACGGCGCTGAAGGCGAGCGCGACCATGCCGAGGCCCATCACGAAGGCGAGTACCCAGGCGACCGGGCGCAGCCATGGTGCGCGGCCACGGTAGGGGCGCAGACTGCCGCCGTAGGCCCCGTACGGGCCGTCGGGGCAGCCGTGGCGGTCGTGGTCGTCCCAGTCGTGTTCGTCGCCGTCGTACCCGTCGGAGCGGCCGTAGCCGTATCCGTCGTAGTCGTCGTCGGCCGTCCAGCCACCGGCGACGGCACGGGCGGCTTCCGCCTCCGCGCGCGCCCGGTCGGCCGCCCTCTGGCGCTCCGCGGCGCTCGGTTCATGGATCTCGGCGTTCCGGACGAAGTCCTCGTCGAACACCACGGAGGCGAAGTCGTGATCCGCGCCTCCGCGGTCGTCGTCGGGCTCCCCGTCGTCCGGGAACGGCTTGCCCCCCACGTCGTCCGGCACAGGAACAGCCTAGACCTGAGGCGCGCCTTTGGGCAGGGTGTGCGCTGAAATCCGGCCACCCCGTGTTCAGGCGTCGACTACCGAACGTGACCGTCGCCGGTGACGATGTACTTGGTGGAGGTGAGCTCGGGAAGACCCATGGGGCCCCTGGCGTGCAGCTTCTGCGTGGAGATGCCGATCTCGGCGCCGAAGCCGAACTGACCACCGTCCGTGAACCGTGTGGATGCATTCACGGCGACCGTGGTCGAGTCGACCAGCTGGGTGAATCTGCGGGCGGCGGCCTGCGAGGTGGTGACGATCGCCTCGGTGTGGCCCGAGGTCCAGCGGCGGATGTGGGCGACGGCGTCGTCGAGGGAGTCCACGACTCCGGCGGCGATGTCGTACGAGAGGTACTCGGCGGCCCAGTCCTCGTCGGTGGCGGGCAGGGCGGTCACCTTGGTGCCTTCGGCCGCGGCGAGGACCAGGGCGTCACCGTGCACGGTGACGCCGGCGCCGGCGAGCGCGTCGAGGGCGCGCGGCAGGAAGGCCTCGGCGATGTCGCGGTGGACGAGGAGGGTCTCGGCGGAGTTGCACACGGAGGGCCGCTGGGCCTTGGAGTTGACGAGGATGTCCACGGCCATGTCCAGGTCGGCCTGGGCGTCGACGTAGACGTGGCAGTTGCCGGTACCGGTCTCGATGACCGGGACGATGGACTCCTCGACCACGGTCTTGATGAGGGAGGCGCCGCCGCGGGGGATGAGCACGTCGACGAGGCCGCGGGCGCGCATCAGCTCGCGGACGGAGTCGCGGGACTCGCCGGGGACGAGCTGGACCGCGTCGGCGGGCAGCCCGGCGCCCTCGACGGCGTCGCGCAGGATGGCGACGAGCGCGGTGTTGGAGGCGTAGGCGGAGGAGCTGCCGCGCAGGAGGACCGCGTTGCCGGACTTCAGGCAGAGGGCGGCGGCGTCGACCGTGACGTTGGGGCGGGCCTCGTAGATGATGCCGACGACGCCGAGCGGGACGCGGATCTGCCGGAGGTCGATGCCGTTGGGGAGGGTGCTGCCGCGGACGACCTCGCCGACCGGGTCGGGGAGGGCGGCGACGTCGCGCACATCGGAGGCGATGGCGGCGATTCGCTCCGGGGTGAGGGTGAGGCGGTCGATGACGGTCTCGCTGGTACCGGCGGCGCGGGCCTTGTCGGTGTCCACGGCGTTGGCCGCGATGATCTCGGCCGTACGGGCCTCCAGCGCGTCCGCGATCGCCAGCAGGGCCGTGTCCTTGGCGGACCGCGGGAGTGGGGCGATGGCGGCGGCGGCGGTGCGGGCCGCTTGTGCGGTGGCGAGGACGGGCGAGGTGGCGGCATCGAGCGAGGTCATGCCGCCAGGGTAATCCCCTGCCGGTACCCCGCCGGTGGGGTTCCACCCCGCGAGACGGGCCCTGCCGTGGGGGCGGGGGCGCCGGCCGGGGTGTCGGGCACTGCCCGAGCCGGTCCTCAAGGGCGCCGGGCCGGGGTGCCGGGGGCTGCCCGGACCCGGTCCTCAAGCGCCGGACGGGCTGGAAGGCCCGCACCTCGGAGAACGGCGGGGCGCAAAGAGCCGGGGCTCCAGACCCCGCGCCTCGAATACAGGCGGGCTGACTTGGCTCAGCGCGGGCGCGGTTCCGAAGAGCCGGGGCTCCGCCCCGATCCTGCGCCTGAAACGCCGGCGGGGCTGATCTGACTCAGACGGTGGCGGGGCTGGCCTACTAGTAGGGATGTACGCCTACGGGGTGGGCCGGGGGTGGGCCGTAGCCCTCTGCCACTCGTTGGTGGTAGGTGGCGCGGTCGATGACCTCCAGGCCGACGATCTCCCAGGGCGGGAGCTGCGCCGAGGAGCGGTGTTCGCCCCACAGGCGCAGGGCGACGGCCGCCGCGTCGTGGAGGTCGCGGGCCTCTTCCCAGTAGCGGATCTCCGCGTGGTCGTCGGCGTACCGGCTGGTCAGCAGGAAGGGGTGGTCGTGGGCCAGCTGCTCCAGCCCGCGCCGTACCTCGGACAACGGGGCCGGCCTGCCGGAGACGCTCAGGGTCACGTGCCAGAGGCGCGAGGCGTGATCCTGCTCGTCCCCGCCACCACCGCCGTCACCGTCCCCCGTACCGACGCTGGTCAGCGCTCGTCTCACCAGCCGCCTCCTGTCTCCGCTCCGCGTGTCCGCCCCTCACAGTTGACCAGTCCACGGGCCGGCGCGCTGCGGTTTTGCCGAACCTCAGCCCTGCAGCAGGACCAGATCGTCACGGTGGACGACCTCCCGCTCGTACGCGGGTCCGAGTTCCCGTGCGAGCTCGCGAGTGGAGCGGCCGAGGAGCTGTGGGAGCTCCTTGGCGTCGAAGTTGACGAGGCCCCGGGCGACGGCGCGGCCGTCCGCGGAACGCAGCTCCACCGGGTCCCCGGCGACGAAGTCGCCCTCGACCGCCGCGATCCCGGCGGGCAGCAGCGAGCTGCCGCGCTGGGTGACCGCCCGGACGGCGCCGTCGTCGAGGACCAGGTGGCCCTGGGGGGTCGAGGCGTGCTGGAGCCAGAGCAGCCGGTCCGCCGAGCGGCGCCCGGTGGCGTGGAACAGCGTGCCGGTCCCCCGCCCGGCCAGGGCGTCGGCGGCCTGGCTCGCGGAGGTCAGCACCACCGGGATCCCGGCGGCGGCCGCGATCCGGGCCGCCTCGACCTTGGTGACCATGCCGCCGGTGCCCACGCCCGCCTTGCCGGCACTGCCGATGGAGACGTGCGCGATGTCCTCGGGCCCGCGGACCTCGTCGATGCGGGTGGTCCCGGGCTGGGACGGGTCGCCGTCGTAGAGGCCGTCCACGTCCGACAGGAGGACGAGGAGGTCCGCGCGGACCAGGTGGGCGACCAGGGCCGCCAGCCGGTCGTTGTCGCCGAAGCGGATCTCGTCCGTGGCGACGGTGTCGTTCTCGTTGACGACGGGGAGGGCGCCCATGGCGAGCAGCTGGTCGAGCGTGCGGTACGCGTTGCGGTAGTGCGCGCGGCGGCTGGTGTCGTCGGTGGTGAGCAGCACCTGGCCGACGCGGATGCCGTACCGGGCGAAGGAGGCGGTGTAGCGGGCGACGAGCAGACCCTGTCCGACGCTGGCGGCGGCCTGCTGGCGGGCCAGGTCCTTGGGGCGGCGGCGCAGCCCGAGCGGGGAGAGTCCGGCGGCGATGGCTCCGCTGGAGACGAGGACGATCTCCTTCTCACCGCCGCTGCGGGCCTTGGCCAGGACGTCGACCAGCGCGTCCACCCGGTCGGCGTCGAGTCCGCCCGCCGCGGTGGTCAGGGAGGAGGAGCCGACCTTGACCACGATCCTGCGGGCGTCCACGACACCTTGCCTAGCCGCTGACACGTCTGTCCCCTTGCCCCTTGCCGAAATGCCTGCCACCTCAATCTACGGGGTGCCCCGGAGGGACCGCTCAGGGGTTTCAGACCGTGGACGAGCTCCTGGCCTGGCCCTGGTCCGGTTCGTCGGCGGCGGCCCGGGCGGCCCCCGGGACGAGGATCCTGCGCGAGAGCAGGAAGGTGAACGGGATGGCAACGACCGCCGCGACCAGCGGTGCGATACGGGTGTCCATCCCGGCCCAGGTCACCAGGGCGTAGAGGCCCGCCGACTGGATGACGTAGTTGGTGACGTTCGTCAGCGGGAAGAGGAGGAACTTCTTCCAGGTCGGCCGGGTCCGGTAGGTGAAGTAGGTGTTCATGAAGAACGAGCCGACCATCGCCAGCACGAAGGCGAGCGAGTAGGCGGCGAAGTAGGGCATCCACGGGTGCAGGAGGAGGTAGATGCCGAAGAACGTGGCGGTGTTGACCCCGCCCACGAGGGCGAAGCGGAAGACCTGGCCGAGCTGGTCCTTGCGGGTCGTCACGCGCTGCGCTCCGCGCTCGTCGGCTCCGCCGCCGGGGCGGGGTCCCCGGTCCGCGGGAGGGGCTCGGCGCCGTGCGCCTCCTTGACCAGGAAGTGCGGCCGGCGCTTGGTCTCGTAATAGATGCGGCCGATGTACTCGCCGATGAGACCCATCATGATCATCTGTACGCCGCCAAGGCCGGTGAGGATCGCCACAAGAGTGACGTAGCCCGGGGCGTCGACGCCGTTGGTGATCGCCGCGATCGTGATCCACAGCGCATATAGGCCGGTCAGGGCGACAAGTGACACGCCGAACCAGATCCCGATGCGCAGCGGGCGGTTGTTGAAGGAGATCAGGCCGTCCATGCCGTAGTTCAGCAGGGAGCCGAACTTCCACTTCGTCTCGCCCGCCTCGCGCTGCGCGTTGCGGTAGTCGAAGTGGACGGTGTCGAAGCCGATCCAGGAGAACAGGCCCTTCGAGAACCGGTTGTACTCCGGCAGCGACAGCAGGGCGTCCACGGCCGGGCGCGAGAGCATGCGGAAGTCGCCGACCCCGTCGGCGAGTTCCACGTCGACCCAGCGGTTGACGCCCCGGTAGTAGAGGCGGCTGAGCACGGAGCGGACCTTCTTGTCGCCCTCGCGCGTACGGCGGGCGATGATCTGATCATGGCCCTGGCGGTAGTGCTCCAGCATGGTCGCGATGAGCTCCGGCGGGTGCTGGAGGTCCGCGTCCATGATCACGACGGCGTCGCCGGTGGCCTCGCGCAGACCCGCGAGCATGCCGGCCTCCTTGCCGAAGTTGCGGCTGAAGGAGACGTAGCGGGTCTGCTCGTCGTGCTCGGCGGCGATCTTCCGGAGTTTGCCGAGCGTGCCGTCGCGACTGCCGTCGTCGACGTAGCAGACCTCATACTCGATGGGGAGGGCGTCCAGCACCTTGCGGATCTCGACGTCGAAGCTGTCGACGACGGCTTCTTCGTTGTAGCAAGGGACAACTACGGACAGCTTCGTCATGAGCACTTCCTGAAGGGTCCGAACGGGTGATTGTCGACGACAGGACCCGGCTCTCGCCCCTTCCTTAGAAGTATGCACGGCGAGAGTGGGGCCGGAGTCGGGCTGCCGGAGCCAAGGGCGGCACACGGTAGCTTTGACGAGATAAGCGGAATCAGCTGAACGAAACGCAACGAAACGAAGGGATCGAGGTGCACGTGCCCGACGTCTCCGTGGTCGTCATCGTCTACAACGACGCAGAGCGTCTGTCGACAGCAGTCCAGTCGGTTCTGGACCAGACCCTGCACGGGGTCGAAGTCGTGATCGTCGACGACTGCAGCAAGGACCGTTCCTACGCGGTCGCCCAGGAACTGGAGTCCGCGCACCCCGGGAGAGTGCGCGCCTTCCAGCTGCCGGAGAACAGTGGCGGCTGCGGCGCGCCGCGCAACCACGGCATCCAGCAGGCCACCGGTACGTACGTGATGTTCCTCGACAGCGACGACGTCCTGGAGCGCAACGCCTGCCGGAACATGCTGGAGGCCGCCGAGCGGACCGGCTCCGACCTGGTCTCGGGCATGTGCGTACGCGTGCACCTCGACAACCGGTGGGGGAAGACCACCGAGTGGTACCCCTGGATCTACTCGCGCACGCGCACGCTGGAGTCGATCACCGAGTACCCCGACCTGCTGGTCTACGACACCCTCTCCACGAACAAGCTCTACCGGCGCGCGTTCCTGCTGGAGCAGGGCCTGGAGTTCCCGGTCGGCATCCACTACGAGGACCTGCTGTTCTCCGCGCAGGCGTACGTGGCGGCCCGCCGCATCACGCTGATCCCGAACCACGTCTACTTCTGGAACGTGGTCGAGAAGGCCGCGGCCAAGTCGATCAGCAACCGGCGCCACGAGATCGCGAACTTCGCCCACCGGATGGAGATCCACCGCCGCGTCGACGAGCTGCTGGCGGCCAAGGGCCACACGGACATCAAGTCCGCGAAGGACGCCAAGTTCGTCAAGCACGACCTGGTGCTCCACCTGCGGGACCTCCCGCTGCTGAGCGACGAGTACCGCCAGGAGTTCGCCCGCCTCGCCAACGGCTACCTCGCGGGGATCGACCCGGCCGCGTACGAGAACGTCACCCACCTCCAGGCGATCTGCGCCTACCTGCTGAGCAAGGAGGACTGGGACAACCTGCTCCCGGCCGCCGACGCCATGACCAACAAGGGCCGGCTGTCCTCCCCGCTCGCCGAGCGCGACGGGCGCGTCTACTGGTGTGCACAGCACATCGACGACCCCGACGACGCCGAGGCCCGCCGGATACTGGACGTCACCGAGCAGGGCTTCCACACCACCCCGCTCACCTCCCTCACGCTGGGCAACCGCCTCACCTCCTACGCGGACGACGGGCGCGGAACCGTCACGCTGTCCGGCTCCCTCGTGAACCCGCTGGGCCGGATCCCGGCCGACGGGGACCTGAAGGCCACGCTCGAATTCCGGGCCCGCCGACAGATCGGCGTGCGCTCGTTCAGCTTCCCGGTGGCCACCGTGCGCCACGCGGGTGACACGATCGAGTGGACCGGCACCGCGGACATCGCGAGCACCGTGCGTCCCCTCGGCATCATCGACGCCGTCTGGGACGTCCGCCTCAAGCTGACGTCGGGCGGCGATCGGATCACCACCCGTGTCTCGGTCGGCGGGGTCGACCTGGAGTCGGCGGCCCGGCTGCGCGTGCGGCCGCGGCTGACCCGGCTGGTCTCCGACCGTTTCGGTCCGGAGATGACCAAGAAGGGCAACCTCAGCTACGTCCTGAGCGCCGAGGGCGCCGCCGCCGTCCGCACCCAGTCGCTGATCAACAACGCCATACAGGGCAAGGCGGCCGGCGTGGTCAAGCGGGGCCTGCGCAAGGCGCTGCGGGCCCGCAGGAACATGGGCTCCGGCGAGCAGAAGGTGAAGCTCTACCACGAGGTCTTCTCGAAGCTGCCGGTCAAGAAGGGCACAGTCGTCTTCGAGAGCCACATGGGAAAGCAGTACAGCGACAGCCCGAAGGCGATCTACGAGGAGATGGTGCGCCAGGGCGTGCCGTTCGAGGCGATCTGGTCGTACGCGGGCGCCAAGCCCACCGGCTTCCCCAAGGAGGCCACCCTGGTGCGGCGCTGGAGCTGGCCCTATCTGCGGGCGCTGGCCCAGGCCGAGTTCTGGGTGGACAACCAGGGCTTCCCGCTGGCCCTGGCCAAGCGCCCGGGGACCACGTACATCCAGACCTGGCACGGCTCCGCCCTCAAGCGGATGGGCTTCCACGAGCCCCGCACCAAGGCGCAGGGCCGGGCCGGCCAGAAGCGCTTCCAGGAGGCCGTCGACCGCTTCGACCACTTCCTGATCCGCTCCGAGCACGACACCCGCACCCTCGCCAAGGGTTTCCGGCTGCGCGACGAGGTGCTGCTGCGCACGGGCTACCCGCGTAACGACGCCCTCGTCGAGGCGTACCGGACCGAGGCGGACAGCGGTGAGCGGGTACGCGGACCCCTGGCGGCCGAGCTCGGCATCGACCCGGACAAGAAGGTGCTGCTGTACGCGCCGACGTTCCGGGCGGGCGCGGACGGCGCGGTGGAGGGCTTCACCTTCCCCTTCGACGTGGAGGAGTTCGCGGACAGGCTCGGCGACCGGTTCACGCTGCTGGTGCGGACCCACTACCTGAACAGCGTCTCGCTGCCGCCGTCGGTCGCGGGCCGGGTCATCGACGTGTCCCGCCACCACGACGTCACGCCGCTGCTGGCCCTCGCCGACGGTCTGATCACCGACTATTCGTCCGTGATGTTCGACTACGCGGTCCTGGACCGGCCGATGGTGTTCTTCGCGTACGACTACGAGAAGTACGCCACGGACATCCGCGGCACGTACTTCGACCTGAAGGAGAAGGCCCCGGGCCCGGTGGTGGCCACGGCGGACGAACTCCTGCAGGCGCTCGCCGCCTTCGAGGAGGCGGACGCGAAGTACGCCCAGGCGCGCCAGCGTTTCCTCACCGAGTTCGGCGAGTACGACCGCGGGGACGCGGCCCGCCAGATCGTCGAGAAGTTCTTCACCAGGAGCGGCAAGTGAGCCAGCAGACCGCCACCCCGGGCGGCCGTGACATCTTCCTCGTCTCCAACAACGTCGACGAGCTCGGCGGCGTGACCACCTGGTCGCACCAGATGGCCCGGCAGTTCACCGACCGCGGCCACCGGGTGCACGTCGTCGGCATCGCCCCGGTCGCCGAGGAGCTCCGGCAGAAACTGCCGCAGGACCTGCCGTACGCGATGACCACGCTGTACGACGCCCACCCGCCGTCGCCGCGCCGGCTGCGCGGGATCAAGGGCCGGCTGAACGCGCCCGAGCGGCGTCGTCAGGCGGCCCGGCGGGCGAAGATGCGGGTCAAGGCGGAGCAGCTGAGCGAGCTGCTGCGCACGGCCCGTCCGGGCGGTGTCGTCATCGTCACCCAGGTCTGGGCGATGGAGTGGGTGGCGCTCGCCGACACCAAGGGGCTCACCGTCATCGGGATGAGCCACGAGTCGTTCGAGGCCAGCCAGAAGTCCACCCGCGGCGAGCGGGTCCGCCGGTACTACCCGGAGGTCGACCGGCTGCTGGTGCTGACCGCCGAGGACGCGGACCTCTGGATCCGGTCGGGCATGGAGAACGTCGGCAGCATGCCGAACCCGCTGCCCTTCATGCCGGAGACTCCCGCTCCCCGCACGGAGAAGGTCGTGGCGTGCGTCGGCCGCCTCGCCTTCGAGAAGGGCGTCGACCTGCTGCTCGACGCGTGGGCGGACGCCGCGCCGCACCATCCGGACTGGGTCCTGCGGATCTACGGGGCCGGCGTGGAGGAGCCCGCGCTGAAGGCGCACTGCACCTCGCTGGGTCTGGACGACTCCGTGGAGTGGATGGGCAGCACCGACGACGTGCTGGGCGCGCTGCGCGGGGCCTCGGTCTTCGCGCAGGCCTCACGGGCGGAGGGGTTCCCGATCACGCTGCTGGAGGCGATGGCGGCGGGCGTGCCGCCGGCCGCCTTCGACTGCGCGCCGGGCGTGCGGGAGATCATCGAGCACAGCGAGGACGGGCTGCTGGCCCGGCTCGGCAACACGATGGAGCTGGCCGGGCACCTGCGCGCGCTGATGGCCGACCGGGAGCTGCGCGACCGGCTCGGGGACGCCGCCTTCCATTCGGTGAAGCGTTACTCCAGCGCCGAGATCACCGACCGGTGGGAGGAACTGTTCTCCTTCCTGGAGCGCTGACCTTCCGGGAGCAATGACCTTCCGGGAGCGCCGACGCTCCCGCCGCGGAACATGACGAAGCCGCCCGCCCCGGACACGTCCGGGGCGGGCGGCTTCGTGCGTACCGGCCGGCGTCGGCGGGTCAGGCCTTGTGAACGTCCCGGTGCACGTCCTTGCGGGCCACCTTGTTGGCCTCCCAGCCCGCCCAGGCGGAGGTGACCATCTCGCGGACGTCGTGCCGCGCCTTCCAGCCCAGCTCGCTGGTGATCTTGTCGGCCGAGGCCACGACCTTCGCCGGGTCGCCGGCGCGCCGCGGGCAGATCTCCGGGGCGAGGTCGTCGTGCCCGGTGTTCTTGTTCAGCAGTTCGACCATCTCGGCCACCGAAACGCCCTCACCGCGCCCGATGTTGACGGTGAGGTCCTTGTAGTCCCCGGCCGCGGCCCACTCCGCGAGCTTGCGGGCCGCCGCCACGTGGGCCTCCGCGAGGTCCTCGACGTGGATGTAGTCGCGGATGCAGGTGCCGTCCGGCGTCGGGTAGTCGTCACCGAAGATCTTGGCGCCCTGGCCGGCGTCATAGCGCTCGAAGACCATGGGGACCAGGTTGAAGACGCCGGTGTCGGCGAGCTCCGGGGTCGCGGCGCCCGCCACGTTGAAGTAGCGCAGGCAGGCGGTGGAGATGCCGTGCGCCTTGCCGGCGGCGCGGACCAGCCACTCGCCGGCCAGCTTCGTCTCGCCATAGGGGCTCAGCGGCGCACAGGGGGTGTCCTCGGTGACCAGGTCCACCTCGGGCATGCCGTAGACGGAGGCGGAGGAGGAGAAGAGGACGTTGCGGACGCCCGCGTCGGCCACGGCCTGCAGCAGGACCGTGAGGCCCTGCACGTTCTCGTGGTAGTAGTACAGCGGCTTCTCGACGGACTCGCCGACCTGCTTCTTGCCCGCCAGGTGGACCACGCCGGTGATCTTGTGCTCGCGGATGGTCTTCTCCAGCACCAGCCGGTCCAGGACCGAGCCGACCACCAGCGGGACGCCCTCCGGGACGCGGTCCTCGTTACCCGTCGAGAGGTCGTCGAGGACGACGACCTTCTCCCCCGCGAGCAGCATCGCGCGGACGACGTGCGCGCCGATGTATCCGGCGCCACCGGTGATCAGAAACGTCATGTGTAACTCCTTGGTCCTGTCCGACTTCGGTAACGAAAAGCGCGGCGATGTGAGCGGTCTCAGGCGCCCTCAGGCCGCCCCGAGGCCCGCCCGGGCCCGGTGGAGGCGGTTGCGTACGAGGGTCAGCGCGCCCTCGGCGCCCGGCGCGAGGCGCAGCGCGAGGGCGCCCGCCCCCGTCCGGTAGGGCTGCGCCAGCAGAACACCGTACCGGCTGCTGGGCAGCGCCCGGCGGCGGAGCAGTCCGCCCCCGGGGCGCAGTGAGGTGAACACCGAGCTTCCGTCGTCGCACTGCACGCCCACCCCGATGTTCCAGGCCTGCATCCTGCGCAGCCCCTGCCGGCGGCCCGTGACGGCCAGATCGGCGAGGCGGAACGGCAGCACGGCGGTCCAGCCGCCGCTGCGGTCGGGAAGCAGCTCGACGGGCCGGGTGAGGACCGCCTCGCCTCCCGCACGGGGGATGAAACTCAGGTGAACGGTCCGCGGCCCGGCCTCGGCGAGACGCCCGTACAGGTCGTGCAGGCGGATCCGGACGGCGTCACGGCCGGCCGGTTCGGCGTCGACGGTGACGGGCAGCCCGGCGACCGGCATCCCGGGCAGGCCGTCCAGCTCGGCCGGGAGCTCCTCGCTCCACACCGGCGCGCCGGTGGGGCCGGTCGCGTACGGGGGCAGCAGCCGCGGCGGTTCGGCGGCGAGCCGGGTCAGCCGCTCCACGTCGGCGGGCGGGGTCGCGGTGGCGCGCAGCACCCGTACGATCCAGCGGGCGTGGGGCGCGGCGGCCTCGATGTCGGCCTCGGCGAAGGTGTCCACGTACGCCCGGGTCAGGGTCCACCAGGCGGCCTGGTATCCGGGGTCCTTGCCGAGTTCACGCAGGTACATGGGCAGGTCGTACTCCAGGAACTTCACCTGGCATGCGCTGCCCAGCTCAGTGGAGGCGGCGGCGAGGATCCGGGCGGCCGTGCGGTGGGCCTCGACGCGGGCGCGCCAGTTCCCGACGTCCTTGCGGTCCAGGGAGATCGACTTCCGGGCGGCGCTGCGGCGCACGTGCCAGACGTAGACGAGGTCGCCGGTGACGGCGATGCGGGGGGCCGCGGCCAGCACGCGCGCGGTGAAGACGAAGTCCTCGTAGATGAACCGGCCGTCGGGGAAGCGCAGGCCGTGCTCCTGCAGGAAGGTGCGGTCGTAGAGCTTGTTGACGCACAGGGTGTCCCGGACGAGCTCGGGCCGGTCCGCCGGGCGCTCGATCACATCGCCGGGAGTGTGGAGACCGGGCATCCACGGGACGTCGTGGCGCTGGGGCAGCTCGCGCCGGACGGCCGCGCCGACGGTGACCGGGGCGCCGTGCTCCTCGGCGGTGCGCACCAGGGCGTCGGCCGCCCCCGGCGGCAGGACGTCGTCGCTGTCGAGGAAGAGGACGTACCGGCCGGACGCGGCCGCGATCCCGTCGTTGCGCGGGGTGCCGCACCCCCCGCTGTTCTCCGTCCGGTGGACGACCTTGAGGCGGGGGTGCACGGCGGCCAGCTCGTCCAGCACCTGCGCGGTGCCGTCGGACGAGGCGTCGTTCACCGCGATGACCTCGGCGACCACCGGGCCCTGGGCGAGGGCCGAGGAGACGGCCTCGCCCACGAGCCCGGCGTCGTTGTACGCGATCACCACGACGGAAACGGTGGGGAGGTTGCTGCTGTTCACCCGGAGGATCCTAGGCGACCGACGTAAAGGCGCCTTCAAACCCTCCGGGCCGGCTTCCGCCCGGAGGGGACTAGAACGGCCGGAACTCGTCGTACTCCTGCTGCGCCGAGTCCCCGCGCTTGGCGTCCTTCTCCTTGCGGCGGGTGGTGGCCGGACGCGGGGCCTCCAGGCGGTGGTCCTCGCCACGGCGGCCCAGCATCTCGGCGCCGGCCATCATGGTCGGCTCCCAGTCGAAGACGACCGCGTTCTCGTCGGAGCCGATCGCGACACCGTCACCGGCGCGGGCGCCGGCCTTCTTGAGCGCGTCCTCGACACCGAGGCGGTTGAGGCGGTCGGCGAGGTAGCCCACGGCCTCGTCGTTGTTGAAGTCCGTCTGGCGGACCCAGCGCTCCGGCTTCTCGCCGCGCACGTTGTAGACGTCCTCGACCTCGTCGTAGGTGACGGTGAAGCCGGCGTCGTCCACGGCCTTCGGGCGGATGACGATCCGGGTCGCCTCCTCCTTCGGCTTGCGGGCACGGGCCTTGGCGATGACCTCGGCGAGGAAGTAGGAGAGCTCCTTCAGGCCCGTGCGGGCGACCGCGGAGACCTCGAAGACCTTGTATCCGCGCGCCTCCAGGTCGGGGCGGACCATGTCGGCGAGCTCCTGGCCGTCCGGGATGTCGACCTTGTTCAGGACGACGAGCCGCGGGCGCTTCTCCAGGCCGCCGCCGTAGAGCTTGAGCTCCTCCTCGATGACGTCGAGGTCGGCGATCGGGTCGCGGTCGGACTCCAGCGTGGCGGTGTCCAGGACGTGCACGAGGACCGAGCAGCGCTCGACGTGGCGCAGGAACTCCAGGCCGAGGCCGCGGCCCTGGCTGGCGCCGGGGATCAGGCCCGGGACGTCGGCGATCGTGTAGACGGTCGAGCCGGCCGTGACGACGCCGAGGTTCGGGACGAGGGTGGTGAAGGGGTAGTCCGCGATCTTCGGCTTGGCCGAGGAGAGTACCGAGATCAGCGAGGACTTGCCGGCGCTCGGGAAGCCGACCAGCGCCACGTCGGCGACGGTCTTGAGCTCCAGGACGATGTCGCCGGTGGTACCGGGGACGCCGAGGAGCGCGAAGCCGGGCGCCTTGCGGCGGGCGGAGGAGAGCGCGGCGTTGCCGAGGCCGCCGCGGCCGCCCTCGGCGGCCACGTAGGTGGTGCCCTGGCCGACGAGGTCGGCGAGGACGTTGCCCTCCTTGTCGAGGACGACGGTGCCGTCCGGGACGGGCAGGATCAGATCCTGGCCGTCCTTGCCGGAGCGGTTGCCGCCCTCGCCGGGCTTGCCGTTGGTGGCCTTGCGGTGCGGGCTGTGGTGGTAGTCCAGCAGGGTCGTGATCGCCTGCTCCACCACCAGGATGACGTCGCCGCCACGGCCGCCGTTGCCGCCGTCGGGGCCGCCGAGCGGCTTGAACTTCTCCCGGTGAACGGAGGCGCAGCCGTGGCCCCCGTTACCCGCGGCGACGTGCAGCTCGACGCGGTCCACGAAGGTGGTCATGGGTGTTCCTCCAGATACAGCGGGAATAGTCCGGAAAATCCGGTGGCAGGCCTTGCTGCCCATTAAACGTGTCTACGTGACAACGCGCCGAGGGCGGACCTCTCTTCCCGGCTCGCGCCGGGAAGAGCTGAGATCCGCCCTCGGGAAGTTACGAACGCTTGATCAGCAGGAGCTGGATCAGGCGGCCGGAACGATGTTGACGACCTTGCGGCCACGGTGCGTGCCGAACTGGACCGAACCGGCCAGCAGCGCGAACAGCGTGTCGTCGCCACCACGACCGACACCCGAACCCGGGTGGAAGTGGGTGCCGCGCTGGCGGACGAGGATCTCACCAGCGGAAACGACCTGACCGCCGAAGCGCTTCACGCCGAGCCGCTGGGCATTGGAGTCGCGCCCGTTCCGGGTGGACGATGCGCCCTTCTTGTGTGCCATGTCTCAGTCCCTCTTACTTCGCAGCCGCGGGGATACCGGTGACCTTGATCGCCGTGTACTGCTGGCGGTGACCCTGGCGACGGCGGTAGCCGGTCTTGTTCTTGTAGCGCAGGATGTCGATCTTGGCGCCCTTGTGGTGGTCCACAATCTCGGCCGTGACCTTGATACCGGCCAGGACCCACGGGTCGCTGGTCACGGCGTCGCCATCGACAACGAGCAGGGTCGAGAGCTCGACCGTGTCGCCAACCTTGGCAGTGGAAATCTTGTCAACCTCAACGATGTCACCAACAGCAACCTTGTGCTGGCGACCACCGCTGCGCACGATGGCGTACACGCGGATCTCTCTCTCGCTCGATTCGGGAACCCCTGAAGCCAGCCGGCCCCGCGGGAACCGCAGGCCGGCCTCCCCCGCGCCGCGAGGCGGTGCGGGAGGTGAGGTGCTCAGTGGACGGCGTGCGCATAGACACGCCAGCGACCTAGGTTACGGGGCCCGGTTTGATGGGTCAAACCGGGCCCCGATCACACACCGCCCTTGCCGGCTACTCGCTGACGGCAGGCAGGTCGAACAGTGCGGGATACCCATGCGCCTGCAGGTCGTCGAACTCGACGGCCGCTCTCGCCTTCTGGTCGGCTCCCGCCTCGGCCAGCCTCGACATGACCTTGGTGGACTGGTCGAAGCACGACCTGCTGAATCGCGCACAAGTGGAGAACAGGTCGATACAGACCAGTCGCTCCTCGCGGGATCCCGAGTCCGCTACCGCCTCGAACGCCGGCAATCCCCGCTCGATCTCCTGCCGCAGTTCGCGCACGGACACGGGATCGTCGGCCTCGACCACGGAGGCCGCAAGCTGGACCAGGAGGTGCAGGACCTCCGCCCGCGATTCGGCGGTTGCGGTGGCGAGACCGGACACGAGGCACGCGGCCACCACGTTCGCTCCCGGCTGGAGGGAATCGTTGACCGGTACCACGAGCTCTTCGATCTCGTACGCCCATCGTCCGACCGAAGCCGCATCCCGGGCATCGATCAGCGACGCCACCAGCTGCCGCGCCTGTTCGTGCTTCACGTGCTCAGTCCTTCGCCAGGTCGGACGCATATGTGGTGTCCGGGTCGGGGAACGCACCCCGGCCGTAGGTGGGCTCGCAGTAGGCCGCACAGACGGGCTGGTCCTTGGGCGGATTGCCTGAACCTCTCGGCCGGACCGCCCGGGTGAAACGGATGTCCGCCAGGTCCCCACCGACATTACGCGCTGCGCATGCCTCAGCGCATTCGCCCGGGAAATCGCCCTTGGGCTTGGAGGATACGCCGGACGCCACCTTGCCCGTCTTGACGTTGAAGGCGCCGACGGCGACCGCATGCTTCGACCGCATGGACGCCGGCCCCTTGGACAACTCGTCAACCACGCCGTCACGCGCCTCATTGGCCTGCTGTAGTAGTGCTCCCTCGTCGAACGCCGGGCCGGAAGGGGCCGACTTGAGTTTGGCCTTCGCGGCCGCCAAGGCACCCTTGGCCTTGCCGACGGCATCGGCGGCCTTCCACCAAGCCTTGGCGCCGTCGATCAGGTCGCCTGCCAGACCGGCCAGGCGCTTGATCAGTTGTCCTGCCTTCTCCCACTTCCACGGGGCGCCGTACTTGGCCAGGACCTTGCCCGCCAGGCCGCCCGCGAAGCTGCCCGCGATGTTGAGTGCTGTTTCGCCGCATGCACCGAGGTCCCCGCTGGAGAAGCAGTCGAGTGCGGCCGTGACGCCGAGCTCGTCCATGAGGATCTTGGTGATCTGCTTGACGGCGTTCTTGACCTTGCCCTTGGCGCTGTTGAGGTTGCCTTCCGCCCGGTTCACGTTGTCCGTGGCGTCGTTGACGTCCTGCTGCTCCGGCGTCGTGTTCGTGTTGACCTTGCCGCTGGTGCAGCTGCTCGGGTGCGACTGGCAGTACGCCCTCTCGTCCGGGTCGTAGAGACCCGTCGGGTCGCTCGCCGAGACCGGGCGGTTGTGGGCGTACGCGTACGCGTTGAGCTGCTGGGCGTCGTTCGTGTCGACAACAGGGTCCGGGGTGATGAACTTGCCCAGGAACGAGTCGTACTCACGGGCGCCGATCGTCGTCAGACCTGTCGACGCGTCGATCGTGCCGCCGACGAAGCCCTTCTCCCCCGGCCAGGTGCCCTGCGGGGTGCCGCGCTTGTTGCCGTACGGGTCCATCCGGCGCTGGGTGACCGCACCGGTCGTCGAGTCGATCGCCAGCTCGCCCGTGCCGTGGTGGTCCGAGGCGAGGAACGACAGCTTGTCGTCCGGGGTGCGGACCGCGATGCTCTGGCCCGCAAAGCCGTAGTAGCGCGTCGCCTTGGCCGTGGTCGCCCCGGCGTCCAGGCGCAGCTCCATGCCCGGCAGGTACACCGTGGTGCCGGTGGCGTCCTTGCGCTGGATGCGACTGCCGCCCGGGCCGTAGAGGAAGGTCGTCTCCGACGCCTCGTTCTTGCCGGGGGTCGTGACGTCGTCCGGCTGGCTGTTGCGGACCGGGTCGCCCAGGGAGTCGTACTCCAGGGTCTGGGTGTTGCCTCCGATCGTGCGCTGCGTCGTGTTGCCCGCGGCGTCGTAGCCGTAGGAGTACTGGCGGTCGCCGGTCGGGGTGTTCTCCACGACCTTCTCGACCCGGTGGGTCCCCGCCTCATAGGTGAAGGTGCGCTTGACGTCCTTCGACGCGTCCAGGCCGGTGTGGTGCGCCGTCTCAGTGAGGCGGTTGCCGACCGTGTCGAAGGTGTACGAGTTCCAGTACGGCGCCGGACCGCCCAGGGCGGCGGAGCCCGGAGCGCCGGAGCAGGCGGCCGGGCCCGAGCCGGAGACCGGTACCTGGCTGCCGACCGTGCCGGCCGCAGCGGCCGCGGCCTTCGTGGTCGCCGGGGTCCATGACTCCGTCATCCGGTTCTGGTAGTCGTACGCGAAACACTGCAGGTCCGGCGTACCGGCGCCCGCCGTGTCGGCGATCGACTTCACATTGCCGATCTGGTCGTACGAGTAGTTCGACTCCTTGGCCGGGCCGGTGGTGGAGCCGTAGACGTCCACCTTCGACTGGATCAGGCGGTCGGTGCCGGTCTCGTACTGGAAGGTCTGCCAGGCCTTCTTGCCGCCCGTGTTCAGCTCCAGCTGCTGGAGCAGGGTACGGCCGGACCAGATGGCGTTGGTGACGTACGACGTCGTGCCCGTCATGGACTTCGGGCGCTGGATGTCGTCGTATCCGTAGGCCAGGACCTCGGCCGGGAGACCGCCCGCGGCGGGGAGGCCGTCGCTCTGCTTGGTGCCGTCACGGTTGAAGGCACTACTGAAGACGTAGGTGCCCGCCAGACCGGTGCCCGACGAGGCGGGGACCGTGTAGGCCGTCTTCAGCGGCTGGTAGAACTCGTCCATCGCCTGGACGATCGTGGCGAAGTACTCCGTCGCGTTGATGTAGCGCAGCGTCGCCCAGCCCTTGCCGAGCCAGCCCGCCTTGTCGTAGCGCTGCTCGGTGAGCTTGGTGCCGGTGGTCGCCGCACCGTCCCACGTCGTGACGACGCGGCCGAGCTTGTCGTAGACCGTCGAGTTCGTCTTGCCGCGGGCGTCCGTGGTGGAGACCGGCCGGTCGAGCTCGTCGTATGTGGTGGTCCGCTTGCCCGAGTCCGGGTCGACCGCCTCCGTCATCCGGCCGAGCTGGTCGTACTTGTACGTCCAGCTGTTGCCCGCGGGATCGGTGACCTGCGCCCGCTTGCCCGCCGGGGTGTAGGCGTACTTGGTGGTGTCGTACCCGGTCGTCGGCCCGGCCGGGACGGGGGCGGCGCCCTTGTAGTGGCGGACCTCCGTCGTACGGTCCTGGGCGTCGGTCAGGGTGGTCGTCGGCACGCCGCCGACCGGCGGGTCGATGTGGACGCGGTCGCCGCCGTGGACGTACGTCGTACGCCACTGCTCGCCGCCCGCCGCCGCGAAGATCTCGGCGGTGGTGCGGCCTAGGCCGTCGTACTCGTACTGGGTCTGGGCGCCGACGTCGCCGTTGCGGACGATCAGCAGCTCGTCGGAGGCCGTGCCCGCCGCGTTGTACGTGGCGTTGACCTTCGCGACCTTGCCGGTCGGCGTGTAGAAGGTGTCGGCCACCATGCGGGTGCCGCTCGGGCCCTCGGTCTGCTTCTGCCTCGGCCGCAGCAGGCTGTCGTACAGCTGGTACTCGGCACCGTACGAGCCGTCGATCTCGATCTTCTCCGTCTTGACGGAGACCGGCTTGTCGGTGCGGAAGTTGTAGCTGTACTTGATGCTCGGCGTCTGGCCCGCGCTCTTGGAGCGGTCCGGCATCCACACCGAGACCAGGCGGCCCAGCGGGTCGAGCGCCAGGTCGCTGCGCTTGCCGTTCGGGTCGGTCTGGCCGAGGGACTGGCCCCAGGCCGGGGCGTAGTCCGTGGTGGTGACGTGGCCGAGGGCGTTGGTGACCTTCACCTGGGATATGAGGCCGTTGACGTCGGTGTACGCCGTCTTGGTCTCCGCGCCCGAGGCGTCGCTCTGGGAGGTCGGACGGCCGAAACCGTCGTAGGCCGTGGTACCGGTGACCTGGTAGGTGGCGGTGGTCCCGTTGTGGGACGTCATGCGCTCGGTCTTCGTCGCGTGGCCCACCGTGGGCGCGGCGCCGAAGGCCAGGTTGTCGTAGGAGGTGCGCTCGTCCGAGAGCACCTGCGTCTTGCGGTCGGGGGTCGTGGCGCACTTGACCGAGACGGCCTCGACGCGCGAGACGAGGCTCAGCACGTTGGCCCCTGCGTTGTCCGCGTACGTCGTGCGGGTGCAGGTGTCGTCGGCCGTGGTGGACAGGTCGCCGAGGTCCTCGGAGGTGAGGATCCGGCCGGTGCCGTTGGCCAGGTCGTACGTGGTGCTCGACTCGGTCTCGCGGCGGCCGTCGCCGCCCTCGGTCACCGAGTAGCCGCGCGTCTTGACGGTCTTGGTGAGCGAGGCGTGGCTGGTGCCCCAGGTGTTGGTGTCCGTCGCGGTGTGGTGCCGCATCGGTGTCTTGATGACCTTGGAGACGAGCTTGTCACCGTCGTACGTGGCAGCCTCCAGCTCGTGGCCGGAGAACTCCTTGTGGTCGGTGTACGTACCGGCCTCGGAGTCGGTGACCGTGACCGAACGGGCTGTACCGTCCGGATTCTTGTCACCGTCCATGCCCTGCAGGTACGTGTAGTCGATGCGGGTCGGCTTGACGGTCTGGCCGCCGGTGGTGACCTTGACCTTGCCGTAGCCCTGCCAGCCGCCCCAGGTGAGGTACTTGGCCTCCGTCATGCCGTCGGGCTCGGCCTTACGCCAGGCCGCGGGGCCTTGGTAGTCGTACTGGGTGACCTGCTCGGGGGAGCCGCCGGTGCGGTCGGTCTCGATGACCTGTGCGACGACGTACTTGTGGAACCAGTCCGTGATCGGGTCGAGGAAGCCGGGCGGCGACCAGACGACCGGGTAGCAGCGCTTCGTGGACTCGCCCGGCTTGGGCAGGGCGTCCTTCGTGCACTCCGCCGGGGCGTAGTTCACGTCCAGCTGGGCACCGGTCTCGCTCAGAACCGTCGACAGGCGGAACCGGTGGAAGGGAGCGATGCTCTCGTCCAGGCCGTCGACGCGGTTCTTGAGCTGGGTACCCATCAGTTCGACCGAGGGGACCTTGGCGCTGCCGCCCTTGCGGCCCTCGTGGTCGATCTTCGACAGCCACAGGGTCTTCGACTGGTCGCCGTTGTCCGTGAACTGGTGCGTGAACGTCCACGCGTCGACGTCGTCGTAGTTCGTCGCGTCCTTGCGGATCTGGGTGGTGACGCCGGTCAGCCGCTGACGCGTCCAGAAGGATGCGGCGACCTGGGTCGCGTTGCACCTGGTGTTCGCCGCGCAGTACCGGTCCATCGGGACGTCCGGCCAGTGGGCGGCGTTCGCCGTCTTGAAGTCGGCAGGAAGGCACTTGAAGGTGTCGGTCTCCAGGCAGCGCTCCTTCGTGGTGAACACGACGCGGGCCGGGGCCTTCGCCGCGTACACGCTGCCGTCGCGCTGGCCGTAGTCGATGCGCTTGACCCAGCCGCCCGAGGTGTACGGGGTGCCGTTGACGTCGGTCTTGCCGTTCAGGGCGTAGTGGTTCGTCTCCTTGCCGTAGAAGTACGACATGACGTTGCCCTGGCGGTCCTTGACGTAGTCGAGGTTCCACCTCCAGCCCTGCTGGCACGACGCGCTCGCGAAGGTCGCGTTGTGGCAGGGCTCGCCCGCGTTGTTGCCGAAGACCGGGGTCGTCCACACGGACGAGGTCTCCTCGTTGCCCGTGGCCCAGCCCGGCAGCCGGTTCTTGCCGAAGTAGTACTCGGTGCCGTCGGTCGTGGTGATCTTCCAGTGCTCACCGTTGTTGTCGCCGTTCACGGCGCCCGTGAGCTGCTCGACCTTCGAGCCGTCGTCGGCCGCGAACCGCCACTTGCCGTCGGCGTCGCCCTTGATCAGCTGGGTGGACGTGCCGTTGAGCATGATGGTGGCGTTGTCGAAGGCCCAGCACTGCTCGGCGGAGGACGACTGGCCGTCCTTCGCACAGGGCTTGTAGCTGCGCTCGACGTAGCCGGCCTCGTACGAGAAGCCCTCGCCGAGCCAGGAGCCCTGGTTGTTGGTGTCCGAGGTACGGCCGTCCGCGGACTGCGAGGAGTAGCCGAGGCCGACCGTCGGGACGAGGCCGCCGGGGGCGGGAGGCGTGCGCAGCGGATACGACCAGGAGAAGCCGCCCGACGAGGTGGCCACGCTCCACTTGGCCGAGGGGGCCAGCGGGGTGGCGGCGTACGAGCCCTGCGCGGAGGAGTCGCCTGCGGCGAGGGCCACCATCGAGCCGCTCGCCGCGGGGCCGGCCGCCATCGTGGACATGCCGGCCGCGCGCGCCGGGGCGGTCAGGTCCGCGGAGACCGTCTTCGTCTTCGGGTTGTTGACCGTCTTGAGCGGCTTGGGGAGTTCGGGGCAGGCGGCGGTGCCGGGCTCGGCCACCGCCGCACAGGCCGGGAACTCGACCAGCTGGAGGCGGGATCCGTAGCTGCCGCCGAAGCCGTCGGCGAACGCCGCGTAGTCGACGTTCAGCCGGACCTGGCCGCCGTCGGCGGCCTGGTCGGCCCGCTGGACGCGCAGCAGCGCGCCCGCACCGAGCTTCGCGGCCCGCTCGGGCGCCAGCACGTCGACCCGGACCTTGCCGGGCTGCTTGGCCCCGCCGGCCGCGGCGGCCGAGAAGGAGGTGGCCGAAGCCTTCGCGCCGGCTTCCTTCGGGGCGGTGACGGTGACGGGCAGGCCGCCCACCTTCACCTGCGGCGCAGCCGTCCCCCCGGCGGCCGGTACGGCCAGTTCGGCGCTGCCGCTGCCGGGCCAGACGGGCTTGTCCAGCTTCTTGACGGCGGCCTTGGCGGTGGCGTTCGCCGGGCGGCCCTTGGACTTGGCCTTGGTTCCCTTGACGGGGTCGCCGAAGTCCTGGACTCCGGGCCGCTTGGTGCCGCCGGGGGCGGATTCCAGGGCCTGGACGGACGAGGCGGACAGGGCGAGGCTCAGGCCGATGACGATTGAGCCCAGTGTTCGCCGGTGTATGCGCCGATTGAGCAATCGGCCGCGTAGAGACATCAGTGCACTCCACAGGAAAGGGACGGGAAGGTACTGCTGGAGCGGACCGGTGTGGCCCCCCGGCCCGGGGGGGGGAAACCATTCCGGGGAGGGGTACACAAAACCGAAACCCGCACCTGGCGGCCCGCGGGGTTGAGGACCA